>JAFGSQ010000016.1 GCA_016934535.1 candidate division WOR-3 bacterium | reverse complement strand
TTGATGAACTCGAGAAGCCCTTTGAAACGATCGATTTCTTCAGGGCTGACAGTTTCATTCCGGGTCGTAGTCTCTTCGGAAACTGAAACAAAACTGTGATCTTTATATTTTCCAATACTCTGGACAAGTATCTCGTCAATTCCCGGAAGAAAATAGAGAATCTCAAAACCTTTGGATTTTAACATCTCCTGAGACGGTGATTTTCTTGCTAAATCCTCGGATTCTGCGACGAGATAATATATCTCACTCTGACCTTCAGGCATGGATGAGACATAATCACCAAGATCTCTGAATTTGCCTTCACCGGTCGAAGAAGTCGAAAAAAGCATGAGTTCCAGAAGTTTTTCCCTGTTCGAAATATCTGACAGCGCACCCTCTTTCAGATATTGTCCGTAGCTGATAAAGAACTTTAAGTACGCGTCTCTTTTGTCATTTTTTACTTTTTCGAGCTCTGAGAGTATTTTTTTTGCGATGTTCTGTTTGATCTGCATCAGTTTTCTGTTTTCCTGAAGCAGTTCTCTGGAAATGTTCAAAGGCAGATCGGTGCTGTCAATTACACCTGACACAAACCGAAGGTAGTGAGGCAGAATTTCCTCGCTGTGAGAAAGAATGAGGATCCTGTTTACGTATAGGCTCATTCCGGATTTTATGTCGTCAAAAAATGAAATGGCCGGGCGTTCTGACGGAATGAAAGCCAGGGCGGTAAACTCCTGTTTTCCTTCGGCTTTATAGTGAATAACGGAAAGGGGCTCGTTGAAATCCAAGGAAATCGATTTATAAAATTCAGAGTATTCGTTGGGGGTAATTTCGTCTTTTTTGTACTGCCACAGAGCTTTTTGAGAGTTCACCTGTTTCTTTTCTTTACCTGTGAAAAGCATTATGGGATAATCGACGAAATCCGAAAATCTTTTGACTGTTTCTGTGATTTTCCAATCTTCGAGAAAATCGGTTTCTTCCTTATTAAGATGAAGAACGATCTCGGTTCCCCTGTCGTTTTTGTCGCAGTCTGTGATTTCGTAAGTGTAATCATTTACTTCCGAAGTCCATAATACGGCAGGTTCATCAGGCTTATAGCTCTTGCTTTTCACTTCAATTTTTTTTGCGACCATAAACGCGCTGTAAAAACCGACTCCGAACTGGCCTATAAGATCCGGAAGGCTTTTCAGATCGTTTTTGGAAAGATTTTCCAAATAGCTTCTGGTTCCTGAACGGGCAATAGTACCGAGATTTTCGTCAATTTCAGATTTTGTCATTCCTATACCGTTGTCTTTTACAGTGAGAGTGTTGTTGTTTTTGTCTGGAATTATCTCAATTGTAAAAGAATCCTGAGTTTTAAGAACATTGTCTTCAGTGAGAGCCAGGAACCTCAGTCTGTTTATGGCGTCGGATGAATTCGATATAAGTTCTCTTAAAAAAATCTCTTTTTTCGAATAGAGCGAGTGTATGACTATGTCCAGAAGTTTTTTTGTCTCGGTTCTGAAATCCTGTCTCTGCATTTAATCGCCTCCTTTATATTATTGAAATATATTCAAGACCGGAAAAATGACAAGAGGGGCGTGAATCGAAAGACAAAAAATCAATCCGTGCAAATTAATATTCTTGAAACGCCAGTGGTCCGGAAAATTAAATACTGGTTTTCAAATCTACCTGTTAAAACTTGAAAATACTGATCGAGTGGAGGAAAAAAGAAAATCCGCCGCGAATGAATTGTCAATGACAACTGACGCAGGCGGATATATTGATTTTACGTACAATAAAACGACAGTGAGAGCAAAAGATACTGAAATTATTGAAAACAACGATCCCCACAGCCTGTCCAGAAATGAGACGCCGAAGTTCCTGAGTTTTTTCTGAAGCATCCATCCCAGGGCACCGCTGGAAAAACTGACAAGGATCCAGACGGAAATTGAAACAATACGAACCACCCATGGGCTGTATGGCAGGGAAGCCTCCACATACGAAGCGGCAATGGCTCCTAAAAGAAGACCCAGGAGATAAAAAACAAGCCTGACTATTCCAAGAACCGCCCCAGTGACAAAAGCTGCGGCCACGGCCGTGATTATTACTGCGTCAATGTAGTTCAAGGTGCCGTTTTTTTGTTTTTGGAGTTTAGAAAAAACAGAAAGACAGTGCCGGTAAGGACAAGAAGCAGGCTGAACACCTGTGAAAGGCTGAGATGTCTGAAAATCAGAGCCGATCCTTCGTAGTGTCTCAGAAAATCTATTGAAAACCTGTGAACGCCGTACAAAATCATGAGCCAGGAAAAAACGGCTCCAACAATTTTATTCCTTTTATCTATCAGAAGAAGGAAAAAAGTAAGAAAGAGAGCGGAAGCAGACATGATGAGCTGTGTCGGGATAACTTTGGTTCCAACGGGCGCATCTGGTATCAGATTGCAATTTGAATAGTCATGAAAGAGAATGCCGAATCTGTCGCTTTCCACTCCGTAACAGCAGCCGTTCATAAAACAGCCTATTCTGCCAATGAAAAGTCCTAGTGTGATCGAGGGCGAAACTATGTCGGCTATTTTTAAGAAACCGAGTTTATTTTTTTTGATGTAAATAAAACCGGTCAGAAAACCCAGGAACAAACCGCCGTATATTACCATCCCACCGTGCCAAACCTGTAAAACTTCCCAGAAGTTTTCTCTGAAGTATCCGAAATGCTCTAACACGTACCACAATCTTCCCCCCAGTATTCCGCCGACAAGTATCCAGAACGCGAGATCGTAAACCACGTTAGTGTCCACACCGCGTTTTTTGGCACGCTTTGTCGCAAGAAGTATACCGGCCAGGAAAGCGAGGAACTGCAAGAAACCGTAACTGTATATTTTAAATGGTCCCAGGTCCAACAATAATCTGAACATATTATACGCCCTCAGTGATGCATTTTGAGGGACATGCTTTTATCGCTTCAAGCCAGAGAGATTTGTCTGTTGGGTAATTTACCCTTAGTCGGGGCAGATTGGCGTTCATCTCGAGTGAATTTTCGGGAGATTTCCTTACACAGAGTGAACAGGCGATGCAACCGACTTTGCAGACATCTTTTACATTTTTGAGCTTTTCCGGATTAGAGCATCTTATTACTATTGGGACAGTTGATTCGAAAAGTTTCAGAACGCCTTTCGGGCATGCTTCGACGCATTTTCCGCAACCCGTGCATTTTTCCGCGTCAATTTCAGGCAAGCCCTTTGCTCCCATTTTGATTGCGTTGAAAGGGCAAACCGACACGCAGTCGCCGAAACCTATACACCCGTAAACACACGATTTCATCCCGGCAATGACGAGATTTGCCGCTCTGCACGTCATGAAGCCCTGGTATTTTCCTATGTCGGGAGATTGTTCCCTGTCGCCTCCGCAGAGAAGGAAAGCTGTTTTTTTGGTTTCCGTCTCAGCGTTGACCCCGAGAATCTTTGCGATTTTTTCCGCTGTAACCCCGGCTCCGGGTATGCATCCGGAAGGTTGATATTTGCCTTCGACAACTCCCTTGGCGTAAGCCGAGCATCCCGGAGCGCCGCAGGCACCGCAATTGGCTCCCGGGAGGAGTTTTAGAATCTGTTCCACTCTGGGGTCTGTTTCCACTTTGAATTTTTTTGCGGCTGCGCTGAGGACAATGCCAAAGCAGAGTCCGAGTGCTCCTACAACGGAAGTTGACAGTACTATACCTAAGGTGTTCATGTTTCCTCCTTGAATTTCGTCAGACTTTGAGCGTGTTTTTTACTATTGAAAGAGCTCGCGTTAAATCATGTTCTATTATCGCTCCGGAAGCGAGTTTGTGACCGCCGCCGCCGAGTTTTCTCGACAGTTCGCCGACGTCTTTGTTTCCGGAAGATCTGAAACTGAGTCTCGTGGAACCGTTTCTCTCCCTTAAAAGAACTACTGTGTCTATGTCTTTAAGCTGTAGAAGATAATTGGCCAATCCTTCCGTGTCTTCTTCAGAAACCGAGTAATCATCCATCAGGTCTTTGGTCACTTTACAGTAAATAATGTCGTTGTCTGTTTCCGAAGTTCTGAGAACCTCGGCGTAAAAAAGCAGAGTGTCGGAGGGCAGTCTGAAAATCTCTTTCCATATCCTGTTCGAATTTATTCCCTTTTCTATGAGGGAGGAAGCGATCATAAAAGTTTTCGAAGACACGCTGGAAGTTGAAAAACCGTAAGTGTCGGAGAGTATACCGATGTAAAGGTATTCTGCCGTCTGAAGATCAATACTGTTTGTTCCTATCACGCTCGCTATCAATTCGGCCGTTGAAGAAGCGTTAGGGTCAACTATGTTTATGTCCCCGAAAAGTTTATTGTCGACATGATGGTCTATGTTTATCTTTAAACTATAATATTTAAGAATGTCTGAAAAAGTGTTTCCCAGTCTTTTTACGTCTCCGCAGTCTACGAAAAACGCCGATTCGGAAAAAATTTCCGGGAACTTTTTATGAAATCTCACTACAGGTAAAAAAGAGTATTTCCTTGGGAAAGGTCCTTCGCAGAACACTCTTGTTTTAATGCCGATGCTTTCGAAAATGCTTTGCATGGCCAGAGCTGAACCTATTGCGTCACCGTCGGGTGAAGAGTGCGTGTAAACGTCGGCTGATTTTATTGAAGTGAGATCGGTTCCTTCGAAAAAAGAGGGCTTGTCAGAAACTTTTTCAATTGTCATCGTTTTCTTCTTTCATCAATGATTCGATTTTTTCAATTATCTCCCTGCTTTGATCTTGAATAAAATGGATGTCCGGCATGTATTTGATCCTGATATTCTGGGCGAGAAGGTATCTAAGCGTTTTTTTATTCGCGTTGAGAGATTCGACAGTTTTCGCCTGTTCGTCAGTGGAGCCGAAGACGCTCACTCTGATTTTCGCATTTTGCAAAGCGGAGTCAACGAGAACTCCCGTAACTGTGGACATGGACAGATTGTTTTTTCTGGTGAATGAATTAAGGATTTTGGCTATTTCCTTGGCTATCGTTTCCTCAACTTTTTTCTTTCTGTGTGTCTCTCTCATACCACCGACTTTTCATGAGCGACGATTCCCTTCTCGAACCTGTCAATTCCGAGTCTTTCAAGATCGGGGTCCGAGAAAGAAGGGTCCGTTATCGTGTTTGCCATTAGAACCGAGACTCTCGGAGCGAGCATCAATCCGTGTCCTGAGAAACCGCAGGCGTGAAAATAACCGGCGAGACCGCTGATTTCGCCGAGTATCGGTTGTGCATCAGGGCTCATGCAGTAAAGTCCGGCCCATTGCCTGAGAATTTTGACGTTTCCCAGCGCCGGAATGAAATGATTGAGTTTAACGGACATCTCTTTGAGGAAAGCGATGCCGGAATTGACTTCGGTTCCGGGTTTTTCTCCGGGATTTGTTTGTCCGCCGACGATGCCGCCGTCCTTGACCTGCCTGAAATATATGTTGTATTCGAAAGACATTATCATGTTTCTGAAAAATCGGTTGACCTGTTCCGTGGCAAGAATTTCATGTCTGTGTGGAGTCAGAGGCAAGTTGAGTCCGGCTGTGGATCCGACGAATCCGGCATATCCTCCGGCGGCGTTGACGACAACGGGAGAGGATATTTCACCTCTCGTGGTGGAGACTCCGGTTATCTTTGAATCGCCGGTTTTAATCGACAGAACCTCGGTTCTTGTGAAAAGTGAAACCCCTTTGTCCATGGCATTTTTCATGTACGCAAAATTTATAAGAAAAGGATTTATCGATCCGTCCGTCGAACACCACGTGGCGCCTGTTATTTTTTCCGTGTTGATGAGAGGGACTATTTTTTTTGTTTCTTCGGCAGTGAGGATTTCGACCTCGAGGCCGTGTTTTTTCTGCATCAGGACGTTTTCCCTGAACTGATTCATTTCGGTGTCGGAGTGAGCGAGTATCAGATAACCGCCTTCTTCGTATTCGGTGACCGAGGCGAGTTCTTCTTCGAGTTCTCTGAATCTTTTCACGGATGCCATCGCCAGTTTGACATTTTCCGGCGTGGACCACTGAGCCCTTATTCCTCCGCCGCATCTTCCAGTGCTTCCGGATCCGACAGTGTTTTTTTCCACGACGACTATATTTTTGATGTTCTTTTTTGAGAGTTCGTAGGCAATGGAAGCGCCTATTATTCCTCCGC
This sequence comes from candidate division WOR-3 bacterium, assembly GCA_016934535.1. Lineage (NCBI taxonomy): Bacteria > Pseudomonadati > Caldifarciminota > Caldifarciminota bacterium. The sequence goes on along the minus strand of JAFGSQ010000016.1, from coordinate 130,114 downwards.
CGATTATGACGCAGTCGGCCGTTTTCGGAAAATCAGCCATGCTGGCCTCCTCTTCCTCTCGCCACAACGGCGTCAAACGGCTCTTCCGATTCCGCGAGGAACTTAACGGGAATGCTTTTGACAGGAGGTCTCGAGATGGACCAGGTGTCTTCATCGGATAAAAAGCCGTTTTCCCTAAACAATATCTGTTCTACGAGTTTTCTGCAGGTTTTGCCCTGGCAATGCCCCATACCGGCTCTCGTAAGTCTTTTCACTTCGTCAACGCTTGTGAGGTTGTACTTTCTTATCGCGTCTACTATTTCCTGCTCAGTGACGTCCTGACACCTGCAGATTATTTTCATGTCTTTCATTTTGAGCCTCTTTTAGTCTTGATGAATCTGGCTTTGTCAAGCAAGTTCGAAGGAACTTCGACCGTTACGACTGAAGTTCTGTCTGTGGCTTTTGACTTGTTAACCTTGAGAATTTTTCCCTCTGATATGACTTTGCCTTCTCTGTCGAGGACGTCAACAATGTCGTCTTTTTCAGGTACCGGCAGAAATTCGTACGGAAGAGAAACAAAACCCTTCGCGGGGTCTTTCCTGTCTAAACCAACGACGAAGATCGCCAGTCCGGGGCATTGATACACGCAGAGTGAACAGCCGTTGCACAAAGTGTGGTCTATTGACGGTATTCCGTTTATTCCTTCGGCAATGGATATGGCTCCTCGCGGACAAGCTCCAACGCATGGATTGCAGGGTATTTCCTGAAAGCATTCTATGACTGCTTTTGCTGAAACGGCGAGCGCATTTTTGTCAGGAAAAGAATTAGCCAGAGAATCGCGGCAGGGTAATCCGTCGTTTGAAACATTATTTTTCATTTATAAACTCTCCGATTAATTTTGAATTTCCAACTCTCGCTTTTTCTCCGAAAGGGCCGTCTCTGAAAATCCTCAATTGCTCTAATATGCTTTCTCGCGATTTTTGAATTTCATCATGTCTTTCCCGCGAAATCGACAGAGCCGCGGATAATCCGGCGAGTTTGCCTTCAAGAGTTGCAGTGACGGCTTCCTCGATGCCGGATACGTCACCGCATAAAAACACGTCTTTTCTCGTCGTCGTCATATATTCGTCGTGAACGGCGAGTTTTCCTCCCAACTCTGGAACAATTTTCATTCTGCAGCCGGCCAGTTCGAGAAGGTCTGAAAGAGGCGTCAGTCCGACGGCCAAACATATCGAATCAACCTCGAATTTTTTCTCGGTTCCTGCGACAGGATTAAAATTCCTGTCAATTTCAGAAACTATTGCGGCATTTACTCCTTTTTCACCGTCGCCTTCGGCTTTCACAATCGTGTGTTTTGTGAGAATTGGAACTCCTGTTCTGCGAAGCTTTGCAGAGTGAACGAGGTAACCTCCGACACGGGGGAGGGCTTCGACGACGGCCGCGATTTCAACTCCGGCCTGGATGAGCTGGTAAGAAACAATGAGCCCTATGTTGCCCGATCCTATCATTAAAACCCGTTTTGCAGGTTTTACACCGAAAACGTTCATGAGAGTCTGTATAGCGCCTGCGCCATATATGCCAGGCAAGTCGTTGTTGACGAAGTTTATCGAATTTTCTGATGCTCCCGTAGCTACGACGATCGCCTTGGCTTCTATTTCTTCAAAACTGTCAGGATAAGCTATTCCTATTGTATTTCCGTATATGCCGGTGGCGCAAGCTTCTGTATGTATGGATACGCCGTTTTTTTTGCAGTTGTCTATGAGAATTTCAGCTATGTCTATTCCTCTGAAGCCGCAAAGATGCTCTTTAGACCCGAAAAATTTGTGCGTCTGCTTGATCAGCTGGCCGCCGAGAATGAAATTGTCGTCGAAGACGTCGACTTTCATTCCGTATGCAGATGCCTCATGAGCGGCGGAAAGTCCCGCGGGGCCGCCTCCGATTATTGCTACGTCAGTGCGGAATTTCAAGTCAGGTCTCCTTTTCCTTTCTGTCTTTTAACGAGCATGCCTTCTCTGACAGGAGTTACACATGTCATCACGTTTGGTTTTCCGTCGACTACCATAAGACAACTCGCGCATTTTCCCACACTGCAGAAAAGTCCTCTCGGCCGGTCGTGCTTGTCTGTGATCCTGAAAGTGATATTTCCGCTGGCTATCAGAGCGGCAGCAACGGTTTCTCCTTCGTAAGCTTCTATTTTTTTGTCCTCAAAAAAGAAATGAATCTTATTTTTTCTTTTAAAGTCAATCACAGGATGCTCTTCAATTCTCATCAATTCTCCTTTCGCAGTACCTTTTGATTATCTTGTCAATGATTTTTGAAGTGCCCGCTCCTTCGACGAGAGGGAAAATATGGGTCTCTGATGCCACACCGCTTCCTACGACCGTTTCCGGAGTGTAATCGCCTCCCTTGACAATTACGTCAGGTTTGACGAAATTTACTAATTCAAACGGAGTGTCTTCTCCGAAAATAATAACGCAATCGACGTATCTTACGGCACGCAGAAGCGAAGCTCTTTCAGATTCGATCAGAATAGGTCTCTTGTCGCCTTTAAGTCTCCGGATTGATTCGTCGCTGTTGAGACCAACTAACAGTGTGCTCCCAAAGGTTTTACAATACCTTAAAACTTCTACGTGGCCTAAGTGAATTATGTCGAAACAGCCGTTGGTAAAGACTGTTTTTCCCGACAGGGAAGCATGTTCTAAAAATTCACGAATTTCACTGTTGTCTTTTCCGAAAACATATATGTTGTCTCTCATCTTGGTGTTTTAATCTTCGTGTTTTTTAAAACTTTCCAGAATCTCATTAACATTGACGGTTTGCGCGCCGATCTTTTTCAGCTGGACAGCGGCTGCGTGGCTTCCGATGACGGCTGATTCTTCGATGTCCGCTCCGGATAGAAGAGAAAGGCATACGGCGCTTATCACTGTGTCCCCAGCGCCGCTGACGTCGTAAACTTCTCTCGCTTTGGTCGGTATTATCAGGGGTTCTCTTTTGTCCCTGAAAAAGACACGCATTCCTTTTTCACCCAAAGTCAGTAGAAGAAAATCACATCCGATTCTGTCTATGACGACCGACACTGCTATCCGGATTTCTTCCTCCGTCGAGCATTTCAAGCCGGTTGCTTTCGACAATTCTTTCTGGTTCGGCTTGAATAATTTAACGTTTCTGTATTCAAAAAAATTGTCGAATTTCGGATCGACGAATACAGGTTTCAAATTTGAAGAAGCGACGTTTAAAATGATTTTCACCAGTTCGCCTCCGAGAAGTCCTTTGTCGTAATCCTCAAACAAAACAGCATCACAACGCGGTATTGTTTTTTCGACAAATCCGATTACAGCTTCGGAAGTGCTTCGTGTTATGGCCGATCTTTTCTCTCTGTCAACTCTTACGACTTGCTGAGAGTGGGCAATTATTCTTGTTTTCTGAGTTGTGTTTCTGTCTTTTTCTCTAAAAATTCCGTCGCAGGATATTGATAGAGATGCCAAAATTTCCGCTAGCTTTTCTCCCGCCGTGTCACGGCCTATCGTTCCGACAGGAATAACCTCGGCGCCGAGGGCTTTTAAGTTATGAGCGACATTTGCCGCTCCGCCCAGCTGGTATGATTCTTTCACTACATCGACAACTGGGACGGGAGCTTCGGGAGATATCCTGTCGACATTGCCCCAGATATACTCGTCAAGCATGACGTCGCCTATTACGACAACCGCTTTTCCGGAAAAGCCGCCGGATATTTGACTTGCTCGGTTAAAATCCATGTTTTGAATTTTATACCACTTGTTCTTTTCAGACAAGCGTTTATAGTTCTTTGTGATGGATTTAAAGAGTCAATTCCTATATAATGCCTGTGTTTCCAAGGACCTGATTACACAATAATGAAAGAGAAGAAATGACTGTAATATTTATATTTGTTAGCAGTTTCGTTTTTACCGTACGAACCGGTGCGGATCACATCCGGATGAGCACAGAGAATAATTTGTACACCGAAGGTTCACGGTTGTACAACTCCGGCGATTACGAGAGAGCCGCGGGTTATTTTTACGCTGTTTTTATGAGAAATCCATTCGATCGCGAAACCAGGTCCGCGCTTGAAAAATCCTACGATAAAATCGGGAAAAAATTGATTATCAGACCCGAGTATTATTTTCTGCCGTTCAGACCTCTTTTTAAGTGGGCGGGTCTGGTTTTAGTCGTTTCGGCTTCCGTGATCGCGCTTGCAAACCTTTTCAAACAGAGAAAAAACCTCACCATCGCCACCGCTTTGGTGTTCACTTTGAGCCTGCCGTTTTTTTTAACTTCAAGTAAACTCGATAGAATTCACCGAACGGAAAAAGCTTTTATATTGTCAAAAATTCCCCTGAGAGAGCAGCCTCTTTACGGTTCTTCATATCCTCTGGAACTTGAACCCGGAGACGTTGTTGAATTTAAGGATGAAAGAGGGATCTGGTTGAAGGTTGATTTCGGAAGCCTCGAAGGCTGGATACCTGAGGACTTTGCAATGAGATTAAATTGATTGGAGAATGATATGAAAAAAATCGGCATCAGAAGAGAGAACAAGGGACCTTTTGAAAAGAGAAGCCCTATCGTGCCAAACGACGTAAAAAAACTGATCGAATCAGGATTGAAGGTTTTTGTCGAAAAATCGCGGGACAGGATTATCCCTGTTGAAGAATACGAGAAGGTAGGAGCCGAATCGGTAGATAACTTCACAGGTATAGAAGCGGATCTGATCCTCGGGATAAAGGAAGTCAAGCCTGAATATCTCCTTGAAGAAAAAGTTTACATGTTTTTCGCCCACGTAATCAAAGGGCAGAAGTACAACATGGAAATGCTCAAAGAAATACTGAAGAAAAACATAACCCTGATTGACTACGAAACCATAAAGGACGATCAGGGTAAAAGACTCATCTTTTTTGGAAGATACGCCGGACTCGCCGGTGCGATTGACACTTTGTGGGCTCTTGGAAAGAGGCTTTCATACGAAGGGATAAGCACTCCTTTCAGGAATATAAAAAGAGCGTTGGAATACAAAGACCTTGAGGAAGTTAAAAACGACGTCAAACTTGCCGGAGAAGCCATAAAAAAAGACGGTTTGCCGGAGATAATATCTCCTTTGACGGTAGCGTTTACGGGTTATGGAAATGTTTCGTCGGGAGCTCAGGAAATTTTCGATCTTCTTCCCGTCGTATCAATTTCGCCGGAAGAACTCCTGAAACTCTCGTCGGCAGATTATTCCAGGCGTAACGTTTACAAGACGGTTTTCAGGGAAGAGGATCTTTTTGTCAGAAAAGATCCGAAGATTAAATTCGATCTGAATCATTATTACGAAAATCCCGGACAGTACGAATGTGTTTTCGAAAAATATTCCGGAGAAATATCGGTGCTCGTAAACGGAAGTTATTGGGACGATAGATATCCCAGAACTTTTACGTCAGAAAATGCCAAAAGGCTTTGGAAATCAGGATCCAGAAAACTAAAAGTGATAGGAGATGTCAGTTGCGACATAGCCGGTGGAGTGGAGATAACTGTTAAAACAACAGGTCCGGGCGATCCTGTTTTTGTATACAACCCTTCCGACGGGAACATTTCTGACGGTATAGAAGGCGAAGGAATAGTTATCCTCGCAGTTGATATACTTCCGAGCGAGCTTCCGCTCGAATCGTCGAATTTTTTCAGCCGTGTTCTTATGAAGTTTATTCCTGAAATCGCGGAAGCTGATTTTAACCTTCCTTTTGAAAACCTCGAATTGCCTGGCGAGATAAAGAACGCAGTAATAACCCACAGGGGCCGACTGACGCCTAATTACCTTTACTTGCAAAACCATCTGAAGTGACAACTTTGAAGGATTGATCGATGGACGCGAAAACAAGAAAGAATTTGATCTCGGCGGCATCAAAATTTAAACCGATCTTCAGTATCGGTAAATCCGGCATCACGGAAATTTTGATAACAGAAATCGGGAAAGCTCTCAGCGCCCGTGAATTGGTCAAAATCGAGATAAACAAGAATTCTCTGATAGAACTCAAAACAGCCGCCGAAGAGATATCTGCCAAAACTTCTTCGGAAATAGTACGCGTAATAGGCAGAAAAATAGTTATATACAGGAAAAAAGAAAAAAACGATGAGTGAAGTTAAAAAAATCATATCTAAAAACAGACGAGCATATCACGATTACACTATTATGAATAAAATAGAAGCTGGAATAGCTCTCGTAGGATCCGAAGTAAAATCGCTCAGGGAAGGATCGTGCAGTCTCGGAGAAGGCTACGTGAGGATAATTGATGGGGAAGCCTATCTGCTGGCGGTTCTTATACCTGTTTATGATAAATCATCCGCTTATGTCCCGGACCCCATGAGAAAAAGAAAACTTCTCCTGAACAGAAAAGAGATATTCAGACTGAAAGCCAAAATAGAGCAGGAGGGCCTGACAGCCGTTCCGCTCATGATATATTTCAACACGAAAAACATGGTCAAAATCGAAATAGGCGTCGCGAGAGGAAAAAAATTGTACGATAAGAGGGAAGCCATAAAAAAAGCTGATGTAGAAAGAGACATAAGGAGAAAAAAGTGGGAATAAAAGACAAACCCATCGGCATATTCGATTCGGGAGTGGGCGGTCTAACTGTCGTCAAAGCTGTCAGAAAGGCTTTGAAGGCTGAAAACATTATTTATTTCGGCGACACCGCAAGGGTTCCTTACGGAACAAAGTCGAGAGAGGCAATCATGAGATTTGCCCAGGAGGATGTCGGCTTTCTTCTTTCTAAAGACGTAAAGGTGATAATCGCCGCCTGCAATACTGTCTCGGCAATAGCACTGGACAAGATTTCAGGCAGTTACAGTGTCCCGATAATCGGAGTGCTGGAACCCGGTGCTAAAGCGGCTTGCCGTAAAACTTCAAACTCGAGGGTCGGTGTGATAGGAACTTCGGCGACGATATCGAGCGGCGCTTACACGGAACATATCAGAAAGAATGATTCCGCTGTTAAGGTTTTCACACAGGCGTGCCCTCTTTTCGTTCCTATAGTAGAAGAGGGGTGGGAGAACACTGAACTGGCACTGATTGCCGCGAGACAATATCTGTCGCCTCTCTCTGCCAATGATATAGACACGCTCGTACTTGGATGCACTCATTATCCTCTTTTGAAAAACACAATAAAAGAAGCGGTCGGTCCTCATGTTTCACTTGTGGACTCGGCTGATGAGGTCTCGTCTCTTTTGAAAGCGACTCTCGAAAGCAATGAAATATTATCGGAGCAGAAATCAGAAGGATGGGAAAAATTTTTCCTGAGCGATATTCCGCCCAACTTCATAGGATTAGCCGAAAGATTTCTGGGAGAACAAATAAAACATGTCGAAAGAGCTTATTTATAAATCAGCCGATAGCCTTTTCTATTTTTTCCAGCAGTTCAGGGCTTAATTCTTCGATCTGACTTAATTCCCGGGATCTTTCCTTGATGAGATAGCCTGCGATGTTGAGAGCTGTGAGCAGGAAAGCATCTTCGCGGGATATTGGAGAGGGAGAACCGTTTTTTATTTCTGCGAGTTCTTTTCTGACTGTTTCAATGGCCTTTTTTACGACGTCCAGATTTTCGGTAACTTTTAGCGATATTTTTTTGCCGTCAATGACAGTTTCTATGACGCCGTCGTCCATTTTGGCTCCGGAAACGGCGAAATAATAAAGCTTCTAAATAAACTGTCAATCCTTTTCATTCGGAAATTCCTTCGAGTTTCAAAAGCACTTCGTCAATTACGGCCGAAGTTTTTTGCACCGCTTCAGTCAATTCGTCGTTTTTTCCGGTCAGGTATTGAAGTTTTTCGGATTTTTCTTCGACTGTTGTTTTCAGAGCGCTGATTTCGTTTTCAAGTTCATCGATCTTCGCGTAGAGTGATTTTTCGTCTATTTCCGATTCATTTACTTTTATCCTGAATGCCTCATTTTCCTTTTTCAGATACTCAATCTTCCTAATAAGATGTTCGATTTTTTCTGAAATCAGAGAAAGTTTATCCCCGTTCATGAAACCTCCAGTTGACTTTTGAGTAGGAAACTGCCGTCAAAGAGAATCTCCGACTGAGCCGGTTGTGTCGCTGACGAAAGTAACCAGATTGTTCCTGAAAACGGGTTTGGAAAAATCGGCAGGTCCTATCTGCATTCTGACTATGTCGGGAGGAAGAACAGATTTACCGTCGTATCCGAAATTGATCAAAGTCCTTACCTCATTTTGTGATTCCCAGGTGATAAGTCCGAAAATAGGAGCTTTACTGCTTATCCATACGCTCGCGGGTTTGTCTTCAATCATCAGCTGACAATGAAGAGAATAGAATTTACCCGCCGGAGTATTTATGAAGTCCGTTTCGAAACCGAGTCTCTTTAAATTTTCAGGATCAAAAGAGCCTATTAGAAAATCCGTGTTGCATTTTTTCCCCAGCGGAATGGCGAGAGCTTCGAGTCTGCTTTGAGTCAAATCGACAATGACAAGTTCTTTCGGATTACCCATGAAATACTCCGGAACGAGCGCCTGCCAGAGAAATGAATCTTCAGGTGTTTTGACGACGGACTCTATCCAGAAAAGCCCGGTGTCGGCGTCGTCTTTTCCGATGATTGTATATCTGACTACGAACTCTTTATCGCCCTTGTGAATTTCGTATTCGCTCCATTGACCCTTAGCCCATCTTTGGATATTGCCAGGTTGGGAAAGAATATCTTCGGTTTTTCCCTTCGAGCAGGACGGCGCCGAAAAAAATAACAGCGCTGAGAGAGCCGTTGCCCTAAGAAAGGGATTTTTGAGCGATTTTAACCAGATCGCTGAAGGCTTCATAATCTTTCGCCGCGATTTCGGCAATTATCTTGCGGTTCACCTGAATACCCGCTTTGCTCAAACCGCACATGAATTTCGAGTACGAGATGCCTTCGTTCTGGCAGGAAGCGGATATTCTCGTTATCCAGAGCCTTCTGAAATCTCTTTTTTTCTTTCTTCTGTCTGCGAAGGCGTTTATTCCAGCCCTCATCACCGCTTGATTGGCTGATTTGAACCTCGAATGCCTTACTCCGTAAAAACCTTTCGCGAGTTTCAGTATTTTTTTATGTCTCGACCGCGATGCGGGATTGTTTGTTGCGCGTGGCATGTCCTTTCCTCCTCAAGCGTATGGTATTAGCATTTTTGTTTTGGCGAGATTGGCCTTTGAAACAAGAGTTGACGATCTGAGTTTTCTTCTTCTGCCTGCGGTTTTACCCGTTTTCAGATGCCCAGTGAACGATTGCCATCTTTTTATTTTACCGTTTTTTGTGACTTTAAGCCTTTTTGCTGCAGATTTGTTGGTTTTAATTTTTGGCATTTTGTTTGCCCTCCATTTTTTTAGGCGAGATAATCATGCTGATTACCCGGCCTTCCTGAATCGGATTTTGTTCAACTGTACCAATTTCGTTTAGATCCTCGATGAATTTATTAAGAACGGCCATTCCGAGTTCAGAGTGAGCCATTTCTCGTCCGAAAAGCCGGACTATAAATTTCACTTTGTTTTTCTTGTTAGATAGGGGGGATTTTGTCTGTTTCCCGTCTTTACCCTGAGAGAGAAAGGACTTGGCTTTTTCAAGTTTTACTTTATAGTCGTGTTCGTCTATTCCCGGTCTCATCCTCAGTTCTTTGACTTTTATCGTTGTCTGTTTGTGCTGTGCTTCTTTGAGTTTCTTTTTTTCGTCAAACTTGAATTTCCCGAAATCGATTATTTTGCAGACGGGGGGAGTGGCCGCTTCGGATATCATCACAAGATCGTAGCCTCTTTCAATGGCGGTGTCGACGGCTGTTTTGATGTCCATAATGCCCACATATTTCCCGTTTTCGTCTACAACTCTCACTGTCGGGCTCTTTATTGAATGATTGACCTGAACACTTTTATAACCTCTCGGCGAAGACGTGATAATGACCTCCTTATTTTTTTAAGTTTGCTCTGCCCTCTTTAATGCGTTCAATAGATAATTCTATCAGGGATTGGCAAGACAGCAAGCCTATTTCTTTTCCCTGAGATTCTCTCAGAGAAACGGATCCGGACTGAATTTCCTTCTTGCCGATTACAGCCATGAATGGGACGTGAGAAGTTTCGGCGTCTCTGATCTTGTGACCTATCTTTTCATTTCTCGTGTCAGCGGAACTTCTGATCCCGTTTTTTTCCATCAATTTCACAAGATCGAAAGCGGCGGCGTGCTGATCCTGAGTTATCGGTATGACCCTGACCTGCTCCGGAGAAAGCCAGAAGGGGAATCTTCCCGAATAGTGTTCTATCAGACCTCCGATGAACCTCTCCACAGATCCCATTATGGCACGGTGAATCATTATGACCGTCTGTTCTTTGCCCTCCGAATCGATATAGACGAGGTTGAATCTTTTAGGTAGGTTGAAATCAAGCTGTATGGTGGTCCCCTGCCATGATCTTCCTATGGCGTCGAACAGTTTGAAATCAATTTTTGGGCCGTAAAAAACTGCTTCTCCGGGCATATCCTTGAACGGTAGGCCGTTTTTTTCGAGGGCGGTCTTGAGTGCAGATTCAGCTATCTGCCAGCTCTGGTCATCACCCGCGTACTTCCCGGTCTCCGAAGGATCCCTCAAACTGAGTTCGATCGAATACTTTTCGTACCCGAATCTTTCTATCCAGCCGAGAGCCAGATTGAGAACACCGGTTATTTCATGTTCTATCTGATCGGCGGTACAGAAAATGTGAGCGTCATCCTGAGTGAATCCTCTGACCCTCAGCATTCCGTGGAGCACTCCGGACCTTTCTTTTCTGTATACTGTTCCCAGTTCGGCCATTTTGTAGGGAAGATCTTTGTAGCTTTTCTTGTTCTTTTTGAATATGAGAATATGTTCAGGACAGTTCATCGGTTTTAAAACGAATTCTCCGTCTTCGACGAAAAACATGTTTTCACTGTAATAATCGAGATGGCCCGATTGTCTCCACAATTCCGATCTTGCAATGTGAGGAGTCCTGACAAAACCGTATCCGCGCCTCCTGTGCTCGTTTATCCAGAGGTTTTCAATTTCTTCCCTTATTACGCTTCCAGCTTCGTGCCAGTAGATCAGTCCCTGTCCTCCTTCTTCTTCTATGCTGAATACGTTCATGACTTTTCCGATTTTTCTGTGGTCTCTGAGCTTCGCCTGCTCGAGCTTTTCAAGATGTTCATCGAGAAGTTCTTTTGTCGGGAAAGCAACTGCGTACACTCTCTGCATCGAAAGATTTTTTTCGTCGCCTTTCCAATACGCCGCGGCGACGCTGAGAACCTTAACGTACCCCACGAATCCGGTCGATCTCAAGTGGGGTCCCTTGCAAAGATCGAAGAAATCACCCTGAGAATAATAACTGAGCGGACCTTCCAGTTCATCGATGAGTTCAATTTTCAGATCCTGCCCTTGCTTTTTCAAGATTTTTATCAATTCATTTTTCTCGACCATTGTTTTTTTTACTAAAAGATTTTCACAGATTATTTTCTGCATTTCTTTTTCTATGGCCGCAAGATCGTCGGGAGTGAACGGTTTCGGCGGGATGAAATCGTAATAAAATCCTTCCTCAACGGCCGGGCCAACACCGAGTTTGGTGCCGGGGAAAAGCCGCAAAACTGCCTGAGCGAGGACGTGAGACGAGGAATGCCAGAAAATCTTTCTGCATCTTTCGTCTGAAAACGGCAGGGGTGAACACGAGTCTATTTCGGCGATTTCATCGTCGAGGTCTACCGGTTCTCCTTTGCAGAAAACCGAGTAATTGTCTTTTTTCAATAATTCATAAGCCTTCATGCGTATCTCCTTGAATTTCATTGAACAAACGGCGGATTACCGCAATAATATGGTGGGCGATACAGGACTTGAACCTGTGGCCTCTTGCATGTCAAGCAAGCGCTCTGACCAAACTGAGCTAACCGCCCGTATTTTCAAGAAAGGATTTTATTTTTTTTTGATGTGATTGTCAACACTTAAATTGACTTTCTCTCATTGTGATTGACAGTTACGCCGTGTTGTGGATAATTATCTAACTACGATTGATTTGTTACTTGTAGCGTTTGATGTTTTTGAGAATTACTCTGCTTGAAAAAATCAGGAGGGATGCTGATGAAATTTTTTTTCTTTGCCTTTTTACTTGTTCCGGTATTGTCGTTTGCTCATCCGATTTCAAACTGGCTTGAGTCAGACAGCATTTTTTATGAAATGCCCGATGAAAACACCTGGATCGTGCCTTATTCTTCGAGTCTGGGAGGAACAATAAACATTGGCATTCTGACTGTCGAAGATAAATGGGTCTTGATCATGACACCCCTTTTTGAAGTCCCGTCGTCTTATCCTGCAGACGCGTTCAAACAAGTCGCCCTCGCCAACTATCAGATGAACCAGCTGAAACTGGGACTTTCTGAGGAGGGATATCTTTTTATGCAAGTCGAAATGCCTTATCATCTAGTGACAAAAACTGACCTTTTGAGCAATCTTGAGTTTGTCGCCTACGCGGTTGATCAGAATTTAGGCACGATTGCTTCCTGGTTTGGAATTGAACCTTAACAGCGGGAGGACTGATATGAAAGATTTGTTTGGAATTTTAACGGCCGTTTTGTTTTTATTGCCGTATAGCTCGCTGACAGCCGCTTCTTTGGAAGGCACATACGATATATGGGGCACAAACGGAGAAAACGAATACGAGGGCCAGCTCGAAATAATTGAACACGGAGGAGCATACGAAGTTAATTGGCTTTTCGGAGGGGAAGAATATTATTTCGGAGTTGGAATCCAAAGCGGATACTACTTTGCCGTGGCTTACACCGACGAAAGCAATTCTGATCTCGGTGCCGTTATATATAAAGTAGAAGGTGAGAATCTCAAGGGGTACTGGGCGACAATATCCGGAATAAGAGGTCTTGAAAATGCTTTCAAAGGGCCTATGCACGACACTGATTATGATTTCAGGTACGTTCTTAGTTCGGAGACAGCAAATCCTGTCGGTTCATATAATGTTGCAGGGACAAACGCCGACGAATCCGTATATTCATGCGATCTCGAAATACAGGAATACGACGACATTTACTCTATCTCATGGATTTTTGACAGTTTCAGCTATGACGGCATAGCTTTCTCTGACGGAAACCTCCTGATTTGTGCCTGGACTGACGGTTCCTTGAGTACCGTAGGAATTTCTCTGATGAAAAAATCAGGTGACGGATATGACGGTATATGGGCATTTTACGGATCTGAAGGAACAGGATCTGAAGTCTGGACAAAAAACTAAAAATCACTAAAACTGCGATTTATAATAATTTCTGAATAAAACGGCTCGGGTCCCCAGGGTTCCGGGCCGTTTACTTACATATACAGATCAAAATTTAGCCGTCATTGTTGACAAATTGGATGAAAACTGCTATAATGCGTGATTGCGGATTATAGTGACGATTGTATTATATTGCATTATTAAGCCGGGTTATGTTTATTTTTGTGTTGTTCTGATTGCGAAATGAAGCCCAATTAACCGAAAACAAGGATTAAACAGTTTTAATGAGAACGTACTGGCTCTTCATAGAACTCGAAAACACGCTCATAAATGAAGACAAGATATACGCCTACATTTATAAAAGGATGTGGGAGAGGGCGAGTGAACTCGGTAAAACAATTACGTTTCCGAGACTTTTGGCCATGAGAGAAGCTTTGATAAGGGAAAAGAGAAAAGGGCCTCCCTTCAACATACTCGGCACCCGGCTGCTGGGAAAAGACAATTGGGACACTTTGAAACAGCGCATTAACAAAGAAATCAGAAAAAATTACATGAATCACGTCAGGTTTTTTGACGACATAGTTCCTCAACTAAAAGATATAAGGATGATAAAAAATCTGAAAATCACTTTCATAGCTTTTCAGCCGAAATCAATAGAAGATCTTATAGCCGAAAAAAAAATAAAAAACATATACAGGCAAATAAAAATTTTCGAAAAAGGCTGGCTTGAAATCCCGAATCCTTCTTTCCTCATTACTCATTTTGACAAAGAATCCATCAAACCTGAAAACGTGATCATTTTGACGTCGAGAACCGGAGATTACGTAAAGGGATTGAGCGACTGGGGAGCCAAAGTCATATTGTACAAACCGAAGACAGCTTACAAAGGATGGAGCCCGACGAGCGACGACGCCACAGGGAACGCCTATTTGGACAGCATTCAGCGGTCCGACAGGATGGAAATTGACGAAGAGAAAAAAGACATGAAAGTTGCCGCTATCACGACAGAATTCAGCGCCGTTAAAGAATTGCTCGCGCGTTTCGTCACTTGAACTGTATGAAAGAAGAGATAAAAGTTGTTTTAAACGGTTCCGATGGAAAGATGGGCAAGCTCATGACGGAACTGATAAGTGAAGACAGGAGATTCTCTCTTGTATCTGCCCACGACGCCGGAAATATTTTAACAGACAGTTCTTCGGGAGACGCGGTGGTCGACTTTTCATCACCGTCGGGATTTGAGAACGCGCTCAAGATTTCGCTGAAACACCAAACTCCTTTTTTTTCCGGGACTACAGGATTAAATCCCGAACAGAAATCTTTTCTGAAAAACGCTTCAGTAAAAATACCGGTATTTTATTCTCCGAACATGTCAATAGGCATTAACCTCCTTCAGAAAATTCTCGCGGATAATTTCCGAATCCTTAAAACTTTCGAAACCGAGATCGTCGAAGCTCACCACCGGGCCAAGAAAGACGCTCCGAGCGGAACGGCTTTACTGCTCGCTGATGCGGCGGGAATTGAATCGTCCAGGATACACTCGATCAGAGCGGCGGACATACCGGGTGATCACTGGATATACTTCGCCAAACCCGGAGAGATGATCGAATTCCACCACAGAGCGATATCGAGAGAGGTTTTTGCAAGGGGAGCTTTGGAGGCTCTTTTCTGGTTTTCTGAACGAAGTGCCGGTTTGTATTCGATGAAGGATTTTCTCTCGTCGTCGCTTTGAGAATGGAAATCAGAGCCGAACTCGTCAAGCTTATATACGAAAACAGAGACAGAACGTTTTCAGTCGCCAAATTCAAAAACTCCTCCGAATTCATTGCCGCAGGATCCATACCTGTTCCGACTCAGGGCAGAGTGTATAAGCTGACGGGCGAATGGGCAGTCCATCCGAAATTCGGCAGGCAATTTTCCGTTAAATCAGCCTTTCCGGAAGACATAAATTCAAAAAAAGGAATTTTGGCATTTCTTGGCGGAGGAAGAATAAAAGGAGTTGGAAAAAAGACGGCTGAAAAAGTAGTGGAAGCCTTCGGCGAAAAAACGGCCTTCGTACTAGATAATCATCCCGAAAAACTCCGTGAAATAAAAGGTCTGAGAAAAAAAGCCGCCGAGGAAATTGATCGCGAATGGAAGAAAGACGCCGAGGCGAGAAATGTTCTCATTTATCTGTCGAAATTCGGTGTCGGGCAGAAGACCGCAGAGAAAATAGCCCGCGAACTTGGACCAGGCAATGTCGCGGGAGTCGTCGAGAACAATCCCTACGTTTTGTCGGAAATAGTCGGCGGCATTGGTTTTAAAAAAGCGGACGGTATAGCACTCGGAATGGGGATAGCGAAGAATTCGCCTTTCAGGTTGAGATCGGCTTTGAACCACGTATTGTCCGAATCAATCGCTTTTGGTCACACATGTATACCTCTTGAAGAACTAATAGACGCAACTTCAAAGATCACGGGGGCGGATGCGATTGAGATAAGGCCGGTTCTCGGTGATATGCTTGGCGCCGCGGCATTGAAAAGCGCGGATTTCTCGGGCGTCAAATATGTATACACGTTTTCAACCGAAAGAGCCGAAAAAACGGCTTGCAAAGAGATAATCCGGCTTTTCGGCGAGAGCGGAGCTTGTCCGGAAAAATTCAACATATCTTCTGAATTTTTACCTGTTCTTAAAGAAGCAGTGTCAAACGCATCGGCATTCGCCGTCAGCGTCATAACCGGAGGACCGGGAACTGGTAAAACGACTTTGATAAGGAAAATCGCAGAGAGCTTCAAAGGGAATATCGAGCTCTGCGCCCCTACCGGAAGGGCGGCGAAGAGACTCGAAGAAGTGACAAAAATCAAAGCCAGGACAATTCACAGATTGTTGAATTACAATCCGGTCACGGGCATGTTCAAATACAATTCGAACAGCAGAATTGACGACACTTTCATAATAGTTGACGAAAGCTCAATGATAGACATATATCTCGCCGCGAGCCTTCTTCAGGCTGCGGGTAGAAATACCCGATTTATTTTTGTAGGCGACGCCGACCAACTACCGCCTGTAGGACCGGGGAATTTTTTCAGGGACATTGTCAATTGCTCTTTCATACCTGCCGTAAGGCTCGAAGAAGTGTTCAGACAGAAATCAACGGGAGGCATCATACCGGCGGCCAAAGACATTCTCGTGGGGAAAATGCCTTCTTTCAACGGAAAAGATTTCGTCTTTGTCAAAAAAGGGAGCCTCATTGAAATTGCTGAAGAGGTGTGCAGGATAGCAGGTACAGAACTCGTAAAAAGATACGGAAAGAGAACCTCCCATTGCGTTCAGGTCATAACCCCTGTCAACGGAGGCGAAGCCGGAACCAAGGAACTGAATTCAAGACTCGCGGAGCTTCTCAATCCCGGAAAGACTGAAAGACCGGCATCCGGGGACAAAGTGATGCAGATTTCAAACGATTATGATCTGGATATTTTCAATGGCGACACCGGCGTCGTAGTCGCAAAAAATAATTTTTCTCTTACAGTAGACTTCTCTTACAAAACCGTTGAAATTGAAAAAGAAAAAAGAGATAATCTCGTCCTGGGCTACGCCGTCACAGTTCACAAATCACAGGGAACGGAGTATCCGGCAGTTGTCGTCGCTGTTCATTCGAGTCATTACATGATGCTGGCCAGGGATCTTCTTTACACAGCGGTGACCAGGGGCAAAGAACTTGTTATAATCGTAGGCGACAAAAAGGCGCTTTACACTGCGCTCGCCAACGACAAATCTTCAAACAGAAACTTTTTTCTGAAGAACCGGCTCGAAGCCGAATTTGAAAAAGGAAGGTGACATGTTTTTAATATTCGTTCTGACAATTGTACTCACTTCCGCGAATACCTGGATACCCGGACATGAAGAAGGGCCGTTTTCCGGAGAATTCGCCGAACTAATCGTCGACGGAATGTCTGTCAATCATCCTCCTCACGATCCAGGCCCTTTAAAACCGCTTCTGCCTGAATATTATCCTTCCATGGGAAAAGATCCCGTTGTGCCGACCGATCCTCCCGCCGCGCCCGTCAGGATGTGCGCCGAGTGGGAACCGGCGGTTTCCGTTCTCATAAGATATCCCGTCGGACTGCCGTGGAATCTTATATCAGATCTCGCTCAGGATCTCCACGTCACCTGTCTTACGGACAACGTCTCGTCCGCCCAGTCGGCTTTCACGAGCCACGGCATTTCTCTCTCCGACGTAACTTTCGTTTCGACTCCAACCAACAGCTACTGGACGAGGGATTACGGCCCCTGGTCGGTCTTCGACGGAAACGATTCAGTGGGAATTTCAGACCACGTCTACAACAGAAGATACACTCACGGCAGGATAGACGACGACGAGTCCAACTGGGACCTCGCACCGGCTCTCGGAATAAAACTGTGGAAAACAATGCTCGCTCACACGGGCGGCAATATGATGTGCGACGGCCACGGCAGAGCGATGTCGAGCAACAACGTATATTCAGACGACAACCCGTCTTTGTCCGTAGATTCGGTCAACGCTTTGATGCTCGCCTACTGGGGAATTTCCAACTATTACACTTTCAACGACCCGCTCGGAAGCTACATAAATCACATAGATTGTTATGCTAAATTTCTTTCGGAAGAGAAAGTTGTCGTCATAAGGAACGGAGTTGACGACGCCGCTCTCAATCAGCTCGCGAATTACATTACGACTCTTACAAACTGTTACGGCAGAAATTACGAGGTCGTCAGGCTCAACTGTCCTGATAGCATATACGCCGCTTACGTCAACAGCCTGATACTCAACAATAAAGTCTACGTGCCGGTGACCGGCAATACATTGTACGACACTGCCGCGATCAACTTTTACGAGAGGGAGATGCCCGGTTACGACGCAGTAGGTTATACGGATTACAGTTTTGAACCCACAGACGCCATCCACTGCAGGACTATGGCTATTTTCGACCCCGGAATGCTTTTTGTAGATCACGACCCCGGTATAGATCCTTTCGAACTGAGAATCCGCGCTCTCGTCCATGATTACAGCGGCGAAGGCGTAATAAGCGATCAGGTGTTTTTCGCGTGGAAGTTCCACGGAGACAGCGTTTTTGAAAATTTTGAGACAATGGAGAGGGTAACCGGCTTTCCCGACAGTTTTTGGTGTATTTTGCCTCAACCGGTCGCCGACGACACTGCTGTTATTGATTACTTTATCCAGGCGACAGACTCCTCCGGAAGGACCGAAAGGGATCCCTACACGGCTCCGGAAGGATTCTACACCGTGTCTTACGAAATTAATTCCGTTGAAGAGATGCCTGTCACTGTCGTTCCGGCGCAGGTGGAATTCGCGTCCGTCTTTTCGGAGGGATTGTTGAGAGTCGAATTCTCTCTCACTGAGATGACCGACGTTTCAGTAAAGATTTTTGACGTCACAGGAAGAAGCGTCTATGTCGTCGCTGAAGGCAGGTATTCGGAGGGACACCACTTATTATCAGAGGATATTGGAGAGGGAATCCAGGCGGGAAGTTATTTCGTGCTCGCCAGGATAGGACAGGCGACTTTCAGCAGAAAATTCAACCGTTACTGAGATTCTGAAAACAATACATTGGAATGTAGATAAGAAAAAAGGAGTAATTACAGATAAGAGGTTTATTGTGAAAAAATATTTGGCAGGGATTATTGTTTTATCTTCAACCGGAATCACTTTATCAAGCTGTAACGCGAGGAGAGGGATGAGTATGGAATCTGTCTGTGTCGAATTGTTGAACAGAGATACCGTTTACATGGACGTCACGCCCGAACAGACGCAGGAAATACTGAGATTGTCCGACGGCAGTGTCCGTATTATAGACGTAAGACGGCCCGAAGAATTCGATTCTTTCAGGATATCCAATTCGATAAACGTAAATTACGGTTCTGAGAATTTCAGGGAAATAATCGATACTTTTCCCAGGGAATGTCTCTATCTTTTATACTGCAAACACGGAGCGAGGAGTTCGAGCGCGGCCACAATCATGAAAGAATTGAATTTCATAAGAGTGTTGAATCTGTCCGGGGGGATTAAATCCTGGATACAACTCGGATATCCGGTCGAATGAACACCGAAGAAAGAAAGCATAAGTTCATGGAACCTGTTCCGGACAATCTTTCCGATTATTGTCACAAAGAGGGGCTTCCTTCTTACAGGGAAGGTCAGATACTCGAATGGATATGGAAAAAGAAGGCACTGGATCCTCTTTCGATGTCCAATTTGCCGACTTCCGTCAGAGAAGACCTCAGGGAAAAGATTTACTTGCCGGAGATAGAAAAAATGAATAAATCCGGTGATAAAACGGTAAAGTATAAAGTGAAGTTTTGGGACAAAAATGAAGCGGAAACCGTTCTCATAAAAGAAGGGGGCAGGACGACCGTGTGCGTTTCGACCGGAATAGGTTGCCCGTACGGATGTCTTTTCTGCGCTACAGGAGGAATGGGATTCGTAAGACAGCTGACGCCTTACGAGATAGCCGTTCAGGTTCTTCTCGCCGCGTCCGCCGGAAAGGCGAACCCTACAAATGTCGTCCTGATGGGGATGGGGGAGCCTTTTTACGACTACAAAGGAGCAATGGCTGCGTGCGACATGATTAACGACAAGAGAATGCTCGGGATCGGCCAGAGAAAAATCACAGTTTCCACTGCGGGGGTAGTGCCGGGAATACTATTTCTGGCAAAAAGCGCCAAACAATACAAACTGGCTGTTTCTCTGAACGCTTCGAACGATACCGACAGGAAGAAAATCATGCCTGTGGCAAGGAAATGGACTTTGTCGGCTCTCATGGACGCCGTCAAGCAATACACGGATATAACGAACAAGAAGGTGACTTTCGAATACGTTTTGATAAAAGGTTTCAACGACGGACCTTCGGACGCGAGAAAACTATCGGAACTGCTTGATGGAGTTCTTTGCAAAGTGAACCTGATCCCTTATAACCGCGCAGAGAAAGGCTTCGAAAGACCTGAGCCGGCAATACTTCTGAGATTTCAGGAAGCCCTGAAAAAAGAAGGGGTAGAAGTAACTACAAGGTTCAGCAAAGGAGAAGATATACAAGCCGCGTGCGGACAACTCTTCACAGGAAAACAAAAGAAAATGAGGTGAATTTTGAGCAAAAAGGTTTTTTCCGGAATCCAGCCCTCGGGAAACCTCCACGTCGGCAATTATTTCGGAGCTCTGAAACAATGGATAGGAATTCAGGATAAATACGACTGTGTCTACGGAATAGTGGATTACCACGCCATGACCGTCAGGTATGACCCCGGCGAGCTTCAAGGTAGAGTTCTGGACGCCGCCGTTTCCTACCTTTCGGCGGGATTGAATCCCGAGACCTCAGTCCTGATGGTTCAGTCTATGGTTCCCGAACATACGGAACTTGCGTGGATACTCAACTGTGCCACCCCTCTTTCGTGGTGCGAAAGGGTACCTACTTTCAAGGACAAAGTCGCTCAAAACGCAGACAACGTCAATGTCGGACTGCTCGACTATCCGGTTTTGATGGCTGCAGACATACTTGTCTACAAATCGGAACTTGTCCCCGTCGGTAAAGACCAGCTCCCTCACCTCGAACTCTGCAGGGAAATTGTCAGAAAATTCAACGCAACTTTCGGTGACACTTTTCCCGAACCTCAGCCGATTATAGGTAAAGGAGCGGTCATTCTCGGCCTGGACGGAAAATTAAAAATGTCGAAAAGTCTGGGCAACTGCATTTACCTGTCGGACTCACCGGAGGAAATTAACAAAAAACTGGCGACGGCAGTCACGGATACCCGAAGACAGAAAAAAACAGATCCCGGTGTACCGACCGAATGCAACGTTTTTTCCCTGCACGGTTTACTTTCCACACCCCAGCAGATAGAATATTGTAAAGAAGGATGTATAAAAGCTTCCATCGGCTGTTTCGAATGTAAAAAAATACTCGCTGAAAACCTCGCAAAAGAACTCGCACCTTACAGGGAAAACAAGGAGAAGTGGCTTTCAAGAATTCCTGACGTCAAGGAAATCCTTTCGGAGGGCAGCAGGAAAGCCCGCGAAACGGCCAAGTCAACAATGAAAGAAGTTAAGGAGAAAACCGGATTATGGTCCTGATTTACCTTTCGGCACTGTCGTACGAAAACGCGGCACGCATATCCAAAAACGATCCCGTCACCTGGGTGATCCTAGGCGCGCTTTTTATAATATCTTTTTTTACGGTTTCGATCGCGGTTGAAAGGTTTCTGCTTTTCAGAAAAGCGACGTCTCTCAACAACAGTTTTGAAACTACTTTCGGCAACATCAAAACCAAAGAGATGATGGGAAATCTGACTATCGTCGGCGACCCGGCACCTTTTGCAAGGATATTCATCGGCCTTCACAACAGACTTTTTTTTACTCCGAATCCCGAAGCCCCTGTACCGGCAAAACCGAAACTCGAAGAGATTAAAATGCTCTCGGAAAAACTTGTCAGAGAGGAAATGCACAGGCTAGAGGGAAAAATAACGTTTCTCGCGACTACTACTACCGTGGCGCCTTTTTTCGGCCTGCTGGGTACAGTGTGGGGCATAATGCTGTCTTTCATGGCGATGGGACAGCACAAATCAACCGACATTTCAGCCATTGGCCCCGGTGTTGCGGCAGCTCTTGTGACGACTATCGTCGGATTGCTGGTCGCCATTCCGGCCGTGATGCTTTACAACGGACTGAATTCCAAACTTAGAAGCATGGTAGTATCAATGGAAAATTTTTCGGACGAAATAATTGAAAAATCCCTTGTTTGGGGCATGATTTCATGAGAGGTGAATGATGGCGGTTTCCGACGAACTGAAACCGATGTCCGGAATAAATGTCACCAGTTTGGTGGACGTAACGATGTCTCTGCTTATAATGTTCATGATTACCGTCCCGCTTATAAACGAACAGAGGGTGAGGTCTTCTGTCGGTGTGCCTGTTTTGAGCGACAGCGCCCGCTCGGAAGTCGTACCCGAAGACCTAAAAACTTCCGTCATTTCAATTGACAGCACCGGAAATATTTTTTTCGGTCTTTACCTTGGTCAGAGAGCCGTTTCGAGTGAAACTCTTTCAGCGGCCGAGGACCTCATACCCCGTCTCAGGGCACTCGATCCTTTGACACCGGTGAGCATAGAGGCTGATTCCTCGGCGATGTACAAACACGTGCTCGACTGCGTCAGAGCAGTTGCGAAGGCAGGGATTAACAATGTCGAACTTGTATACACGGTCAAGCGCTGACACGTTCAAGGGATTTTCGTTTTCATTCGCGGCACACGCAGTTTTTGCATTATTGGCAGGAGCAGTTTTCGTGAAAATGAGTGATTTTACAGTGGTCACTGAGATTGTAAGATACAGAGTCAATCTGGTAGCCTCCAGCGATAGAACGCAAAGCCACACGGGTAGTACTGCAGAAACACAGCCGCTTCTGCAGACAGACAACCAGAACCAGACAACGGTCATTCAGCAAGACGACGTAACACAGACCGATCAGCAGAACGTCCTGCCGGTCGCGACGGGAGGAAGCGATCCGATATCCGTAAACATTCCCGGCGTCGGACCTGAAGATCCCTACATCAAGTCAATAGTCAGAAAAGTTTCCAGGTATTATTCCGACCCTCTAGGTGCCGGAGCGGAAATAAGAAAAGCGACTATAAAATTCACAATAAATTCGAACGGGGAAATATCCGGGGCAGAGATAGAAGAGAGCTCGGGAAACTCGGCGCTGGACCTCGCTGGTCTCAGAGCTGTCAGAAATTCTTCACCTCTTCCTCCGCTGCCAGAAAGGTTCGGAAATTCCGTCGTCGTCCATTTTTATTTTGAACACAAGTAATCAGGGGAGAGACAGCGATGTTTGCTTTGTATTTGATATTGAACCTGTTTTTGTCACAGAGTGACATCTACGTCGGAATAACAGCTTACGGAAAAGAGCAAATTGACATAATAATCATGCCGTTCACTTCTTCCGGAGAACTTTCAGGAACGGCGACTCAGTCCCAGCAGATTGTCGGTTCCGACCTTCTTTACAGCCTTTATTTTTCCATAGTCACACCGCAAGAAGCCGGTTTGACGATTGGCGACCTTTTGCCTCCCAGGTGGAGTAAGCTTCAGGCGACGGGAACCGAAGCTATCGCCATCGCGTCGATCTCCGAAGAAGGAGGGAAGATTCTGATAAAAGGAGTTCTTCTTGACCTGTATTCAGAAAGTGCGATTTTCGAGAATACGTACACGGGATCGCGCGATCAGATAAGGAAAATCTCTCACGAGTTTTCAGACGACATTGTAGCGGCCCTGACAGGCGAAAAGGGTATTTTTACTACCAGGATAGCCTATACGAGAAGAGGCCACTCGACCTCGGGCGTTCGTGTCTGCGATTACGACGGTTTCAACGACGAAAGTTTTGTCAGCAACGGGTCCATAAACATTTCTCCTTTCTGGAACTCATCAGGAGGTTTGCTTTTTACTTCATACGTCAGCGAAAAACCCGAAATAGTTACTTTGGCACAGGGCAAACTTGAACCCATCCCCGTTTCCGGTAACCTGCAAGTCGGAGGTGAATTTTCACCGGACGGGAGTTCGTTGGCTTTCGCGATGAACATCGACGGAAATACTGACATATATGTCCTCGAACTTCCGGGCAACAACCTCAAAAGAGTCACTACCGCACATTCGATAGAGTGTTCTCCGACGTGGTCGCCCTCCGGCAATGAAATCGCTTTCACGAGCGACAGAGCCGGTGGACCTCAGATCTACGTTTCGGGAAGAGACGGCATCAACGCGAGGCAGATCACCTTCACAGGTTCCTACAACACATCGCCGGCGTGGTCTCCGAGGGGAGACAGGATACTTTTTGTCGGAATGCAGGGAGGAGGGTCTTTCCAGATATTCAGTGTTTCACCTTCTGGAGACAATTTAAGACAACTGACGGCTGTCGGAGACAACGAAGATCCCTCGTGGTCTCCAGACGGACTTCACGTTGTTTTTTCGAGCAACAGGTCGGGAAACGACAGACTTTACACTATGAATTTCGACGGCACTTTCGTGAGAGAAATAGTTTCTTCTCCGGGAAGTGTAATGCCCGCCTGGTCGAAATAAAAAAATGGAGGAAACATGAAATTAAAGGATTCATCTATTGCGGTTTTTATTGTAATTTCAATTGCCGTTCTTTTTTCCTGCACGCCAAAAAGAAACGACGACGACACGGTTATCATCGACACGACATTAAACGGTCTCAACGGAGAAAACGACACAATTGCAACGACGGCCCCCGAAGACCTGATTGTACTGAAAACTGTGTATTTCGATTACAATTCATTTGAATTGAGCTCTTCCGCCCGCGATATAATTTCACAAAACGCGAGGGAAATGCAGAAATACCCGTCGGTCAAAGTCGTACTCGAAGGACATTGCGACGAAAGAGGAACTTCAGATTACAACCTGGCACTCGGCCAGAAAAGAGCCGACGCCTGCCGAGCCTATCTGATAAATTACGGTATAGCACCGGACAGGCTGATTACTGTTTCTTACGGGCGTGAAAGACCCGCGGCCGTAGGAACGGGCGAAAGCGTCTGGGCAAAAAACAGAAGAGTTGAATTCAGGCCTTCGAGGCAGATATGAAAAAGACTTTCTTCCCGGCTTTTTTGTGCTTGTCTGTCCTGTCTTGTTCGGTCAAGAAGGATTTCGACTATGTCAGGGACACGGTCAGAGAGATGGACCAGAGGCTGGTTAGAGTGGAAGAAAAAGTGAATTCACTTGACTCGACGACGAGTGACATATCTCACTATCAGCGCGAAAACGACGCCTATTATCTTCAGAACCTGCAGAATCTGAACGAAAAAATCGAAGCTCTGAGGCAGGCGCTCCAGCTTTCGAAAAGCCAGCTGGACGCTTTGACTCACAGGATCCAGAATATGTCCGATACGGACAGAACTGCTTCCGAGCAGGCTTTTGAGAGAGCAATGGTGGATTTCTCCAGGGGAAATTATGATATAGCCGAGATGGCTTTCGTTGATTTTTTGAGATTATATCCGGCAAGCCTGAAAAATTCCGACGCCCTTTTCTATCTGGCGGAGTCGCAATTCAACCAGAAAAAATACGATGATGCTTTCTCGAATTACTCGCTTTTCAGAGCCAATTATCCACTGAGTCCTTTCATGCCTTCGGCTTTGTATAAGTGCGGCTTGTGCAAACTTGCCACCGGTATAGAGTCCGAATCGCAAAGATTTTTTGCGGACGTTATTGACGCATATCCCGAAAGTCAGGAGGCAGAATGGGCGAAAGAAAAACTGAGGTGAAAAAATGTTCAAAACGAGAAATTTCAACTATTCAACATGGGACAAGGACTGCAAGAAAGAAATTCATCCGAAAAGCATTCTCTCCTATGACATTGTCAGAGCTCTTCCCAAAGTGGATCTGCACCAGCACATTGACGGGAGCCTGAGACCGCAGACCATCATAGAGCTCGCAAAAAAGAACGGCATCGAGCTTCCTCATTACGAATCCGAAGAACTCAGATCGTATTTTCAAAGAGGAGCGAGAAGAGGATCCCTTTCCTTGTATCTGGAGGGTTTCGGCATTACGACTTCGGTGCTTCAGACTTCCGAAGATCTTCAAAGAGCAGCTTTTGAGGTCATAGAGGACAATGTCAGAGACGGCGTGGTTTACAGCGAATTGAGATTCGCGCCGGTTCTTCACACGGAAAAAGGCCTCGGCGAGGATGAAATAGTCGATGCAGTCCTCTCCGGATTCGAAGAAGCCGGCAAAAAGTACAATTGCTCATGGGGTCTTATAATCTGCGCGATGAGGCACAGAAAAGACTCTCTTGAAACAGCCAGGCTTGCCGTCAGGTTCAGGGACAAGGGGGTTGTCGGTTTCGATCTGGCGGGAGAAGAGGCCGGTTATCCGGCAAAAGAACATCTGGATGCCTTTAATTACTGCAAAAAGGCCAATTTCAACATCACTATCCATGCGGGGGAAGGATTCGGAGTAGATTCGATCTGGCAGGCTCTCCAATACTGCGGAGCTCACAGGATAGGTCACGGCACTAAGCTTATCGAAGACATGATTATTTCACCGGAAGGAAAAGTCGAGAAAATCGGATCCGTGGCGAGTTACGTTCTCGATCACAGGATTCCCCTCGAAGTCTGCCTTTCTTCGAACGTCCAGACTAAAGCCGCGGAATCTTACGAAAAACATCCCTTTAAGCATTTTCACGAAATGGAGTACAGGGTTTTTGTCAATACGGACAACACTCTGATGAGCGAGACGACGATGAGCGGTGAATTTTTAAAAGCCGTGGAGCATTACGGACTGACGATGAAAGACCTCGAAAAATTGACTGTAAACGCGATGAAGTCGGCTTTTTTACCTTACAGGCAGAGAAACCACCTGATATACAAGATTATAAAACCCGGATTTGAAGAGATCAGACAATCGCTTCTCGAAAACTGCAAAAGAGACAAATTTGACTGAATTTTTGAACCGAAACTGTTTCGGAAATCCGGTTCTTGCTTATTTTTCAGCACTGTCTTTTGTTGTTGTCCTTTCAATGCTGCTTGCAGTCTCCTCGAGAATAATATTCAGAAAAAAGGACGAAAACAGAGGTTTTTTATCAGAGACGCTGAAGAAGCACTTTTTCCCTGTCTTGTATTTTCTGGTTCTGTATGCTGGTCTCAGATTTCTTTCCTTTCCTGAAACGGTCTGCAGAGTTATAGATAAAACATCTTTAGTCGCAGCCATTATTCTCGTTGTCAGATTTCTGATTTTCGCGGTTTCCTATTTCCTGAAAAGATCCTACGACGGAGATACAAAAACGGGCGCCGCCAAGATCCCGCTAATGCCTTTTGTCAAAGTTGCCCTCTGGTCCGCGGGATTATTGTTCGTCCTCGACAATTTCGGTTTCGACATAAACACTCTTCTGGCAGGTCTCGGAATCGGAGGAGTGGCTGTGGCTCTTGCCGCTCAAGCCGTATTGAGAGACCTTTTCAACTATTTCGTTATCGTGACCGACAGACCTTTTGTCATAGGTGATTTCATAACGGTCGGGGATTTCAAAGGAATCGTTGAACGAATAGGCATTAAGA
Source organism: candidate division WOR-3 bacterium (assembly GCA_016934535.1). Taxonomy (NCBI): domain Bacteria; kingdom Pseudomonadati; phylum Caldifarciminota; species Caldifarciminota bacterium. The sequence goes on along the minus strand of JAFGSQ010000016.1, from coordinate 102,829 downwards.
GCACGCGACTGACCAGTATAAGCGGGGAGAAACTGATTTTTTCAAACACATTTCTCGCCGAATCAGTGATAAAAAACTACTCGGAAATGGAAAGAAGGAGAGTCGTTTTCAATATTCAGGTCAAATACGAAACTCAGCTCGCAAAGCTCAAAGAAATACCTGATCTGATTAAAAAAGCTATTGAAGATACCGAAGGATCGATATACGACAGATCTCATTTCGGTTCTTTTTCCGATTGGGGGCTTGTTTTCGAAGCGATATATTTCATCGAAGGAGGAGATTATTTGAAGTACATGGACGTTAAACAGAGGATCAACTCAAAAACATTCGAGCTTCTGAGTGAATCGGGAATTGAATTTGCCTATCCGACCCAGACTATCCATCTGGAAAAACACGAAAACGGTGAATCATAATGGATTCATTCGAAATCACAGGCCCTTCAAAGATTGAAGGCTTTTTCAAACCCAAAGGAAACAAAAACGCCGCTCTGCCTATGATCGCAGCGGCTTGCCTGACTGAAGAAGAGGTCACGCTGAAAAATGTGCCTGTAATAAGAGACGTTCAGTACATGATAGATCTTCTTCGTTTGGCAGGCGCAGAATGCGAATGGGAAGGAGACGGCGTGCTGAGATTGAATTCGCGCCGCATAACCAATTTCGATCTCGATCCGGAAATCTGTTCAAAGATAAGAGCATCCATTTTGCTGGCCGGTCCTTTTTTGGCGCGCAACGGATACGTGAGATTCCCTCCCCCGGGAGGAGATGTGATAGGCAGAAGAAGACTGGACACTCATTTCGTTTCTCTGGGATCTATGGGGGCAAAAATAGAATGGGACGGATCGGCTTATGTTCTCAAAGCAGAGAAGAAACTCATGGGCCGGGAGATCTTCCTCGATGAACCGAGCGTGACGGGTACTGAAAACGCTTTGATGGCGGCTTCTCTCGCCTCAGGCACGACCTTGATAAAAAACGCCGCGTGTGAACCGCACGTTCAGGATCTTTGCGGAATGCTTGTAAAAATGGGTTCTTCTATATCGGGAATTTCAACCAACAGGCTTGAAATAACGGGTGAAGGCTCTCTTCACGGAGCGGAGGCCGAAATAAGCCCCGACTATATCGAAACAGGCAGCGTAGTCGCTCTTGCGGCTCTTACTGGCGGGAGAATTGAAATAGACTCGCTTCAGAAAGATCACGTTGAACCGGTTTTGATAAGTTTCAGAAAACTCGGAATTGAAACGGAGTTCAAAGACGGAATTCTCACTGTTCCTGAAAACCAGGAACTCGCCGTAAAAACTGATTTCGGAGACGCGATACCGACGGTTTCAGACGGTCCGTGGCCCGGATTCCCGGCGGATCTTACCAGCATTGCTCTTGTCACTGCAACCGGTTCGCGCGGAACTGTGCTTGTTTTTGAGAAGATGTTTGAAAGCAGGATGTTCTTCGTAGACAAACTCGTGTCGATGGGTGCAAAAATAGTTCTCTGCGACCCACACAGAGCCGTCATCACAGGACCTTCAAAACTCAGGGCTCAATACATGTCGAGTCCCGATATAAGAGCCGGGATGGCGCTTCTCATAGCGGCTTCAATTGCCGAAGGAAAAAGCGTGATAAGCAACGCCCATCAGATAGACAGGGGTTACGAGAACATAGACAGAAGATTGTCTGATCTTGGCCTGAAAATTAAGAGAGTTTAAAATGGCGGCGCCTGAGCGCCGCCAGAAATTTACTTGGATTCAAAAGTTCCGTGGTACCATTCGTAACCGTTTATATAGACATAAACGTCGTAAGTACCTGTATAGTCTACGTCAAATTCCCATTTCTGAATTTTGTAATCATCGGAAGAACCGAAATAGAAGACGTCAGACCAAATATCGTCACCGTTGGCGTCGTTAACTCTGAACTGTATGTTCCAGTCTCCGCCCGAGACTTCATCCCAGCTGAAAACCAGTGAAGCCAGAGTCTCGTAAACATAGCCGCCGTCTCTGTCATTATCGAGAAGCCAGTCGTCGTCTGCTTCAACGTCGTCAATGCCGCTTTCAATGACAAAAAGAGCCGCCCAGTCGAAAGTCACTTCACTCGATGTAGCGGGTTTAGCCCATGCAGTGGAAAACAAAACAGCTGTCAAAATCGCCAACATCGTCAGTTTCTTCATTTTTTCCTCCTTACATTTATTTGTGTTAAATTCTAATCTTTTACCGTCCAAAATTCAACTCCATTTTATTTCATAATTAGCAACAAGCGTGCCTAAAATAAAATATTTTCTTATGTTACGAAATGAAGAGAAATAATATTTTTCAGTATCTTGGAATCTGAAAATTTGAGCACATAAAGCGTGCATGAATATTTTTTTTATTGACACAAATAATGTAAAATACTATTTGTATTCTTTCATTTACGGAGGAAATTTGGATAACACAAGCGAAGATAGAATTCTTGAAATTTCACGGATGGTCGAAGCCGTCCTCATGACCTCGGAATTGCCCGTCGGAGTGGAAAAACTGAAAAACATCATCGACGACGCACAGATAAGGGAGATAAAAACTGCAGTGACTTTTCTTAACGATTTCTACGATTCTACAAAAAGGTCTTTTCACATTCTGGAAATAGCCGGCGGTTATCAGATGTACACGAGACCGCAGTACGCGGAGCTGGTGTCGAAACTCGACAGGACAAGAGAATCCAGACTTACCCAGTCAGCCTTGGAAACCCTCGCTGTGGTAGCTTACAGACAACCCGTGACGAAAGCCGAAATCGAAAAGATAAGAGGCGTAAGCTGTGACAGCCCCGTAAAAACGCTGTTGGAAAGGAACCTGATCCACGCGGCAGGGAGAGCTGATTCTCCCGGGAAACCCACTCTTTATTCGACTACAAAGGAATTTTTGAGATTTTTTCAGCTCAATTCTGTCGAAGACCTGCCTTCGATGGATGAAATCGCGGCACAGAGTTGAAATTAATTTCAGGAAATATTAAAGAAGTAAAGTCCAAAAAAGGCTACAGAAGATTTCTTGTAAAGACAGATTTGATCACGGAGAAGATGCACATTAGTAAAGCCGTCAACAGGTACGCCGGAAGACATCTTAAAAAAGGCGATTGCCTCGTAATCGCTGAGAGCGTTTTGGCGATAACTCAGGGCAGGGCTGTGCCTGTCGATGAGATAAAGGTCGGATTTCTCGCCCGAGTCATGTGGAGATTGGTCGGCAAAGTCCCTTACGGCATAGGACTCAGGAGCCCGACCAGCATGCAGTGCGCCATAGACGAAACGGGTGCTATTAGAATCATTGCAGCGGCGGTGGCAGGCGGTGTCACAAAAATTTTAGGGAAAAAGGGAATGTTTTACATGGTGGCAGGCAAACAGGCGGCGACAGTTGACGCCGCTTTCACTTCTCCTGTCGAACCTTACACCAAATGCGTAATCAAAGGTCCTTTGGATCCGGAAGAGAACGCCCGCGCCCTGGCTTCCAAATTCGCTGTGGAAGTAGCCGTCATGGACATAAACGATATAGGAGGCAGTTGGGTTCTCGGAGCTTCCGATGGTATTGACAGGAAAAGACTCTCGTCGGCGATGAAAGATAATCCCATGGGGCAGGGTGCTGAAATGACGCCGTTTTGTATTCTGAGAAATATAAATTGAGGCTCAACCGCTTTCTTGTCATTGAGGGATTCGTCGCGAGCAGAAGAAAAGCGGATTTTCTGATCTCGGAAGGTAAAATACTTGTCAACGGGAAAAAAGCCGTTTTGGGGCAGAACATTTTGTCTCACGACAAAGTAAAAGTTTTCGGGAAAGAGCTCACGGGTGATCCTGATAAAAAATATTCCTACGGCGTTTTATGCAAACCCATAGGATTCGTCTGCACGCACGCTCCCGGAAAAAAAAGTGTAATAAACCTTCTCCCCTCCGGGATAGGATGGAAATGGGCGGGAAGGCTTGACGCAGAGAGCGAAGGGCTGATGATAATCAGTGACGACGGTCAGTTCCTTCACAGAGCATCTCATCCGTCGTTCGGCTGCGATAAAGAATACGAGGCTACTCTTGACAGAGAGTTGAACAGGGAAGAGATCGTGAAAAGCGTTGAAGGCATCGATATCGAAGGAAAGCTGATGAAGTTTGAGAAAGTCGTAACGGATGGAAGAATTATAAGACTGACTCTCAAGACAGGATACAACAAGCAAATAAGAAAAATGTTGGGTTTTTTTTCGGTTTCAGTCCGAAGACTTGTCAGAACGCGTCACGGCGCAGTGCTGTTGGGGAATATGAAACCCGGAGAATACAGGATTCTCAGCGGGAAGGAAAAAGAATATTTTATGAATTTGACAAAACACGAAATTAAATTATAATATTCAAAATTTTAAATAGGAGGTAAATTGCCGAGACATGCATCGCAGAAAAAAAGGATAAGGCAGAACGAGAAAAGCAACCTGAGAAACCGCGCCATGAAAAGCCAGGTGAAGACCGTATCTAAAAAAATCAAAACTTCAAAAGAGATAAAGGAAAAGGAAGCAAATCTCTCTAAAGCCTATTCGCTGATAGACAAGTCGGCGAAGAAGAATGTCTATCACAAAAACAAGGCCGCCAGGCTTAAAAGCAAAATGGCGAAAGCGGCGAAAATCAGTAAAACCGATTCATGATTCCAGACGCCAGAGTATCCTCCGGATCAAGCTTGATAATGAATTCGATGTAGGGAAGTGACTTCTCAGTGAACTTCCCTCCGCTTTCCATATTGATTCTGTAAACCTTTCTCCAGGCGGATTGTTTGATGTTTCCCGTTATCATGAGGACTCTTTCGTTACGGGACAAATTTCCGGGAACAGGCCTCAAGGTCAGTGATTTCCAAATATGCGAGTCATCTGCCGAGCTGTCGTCCGTGAAGAAAAAACCGTAAGGCAAAAACGAGACTTCGGATAATTTTCTCAGGTCATGATCGGGATGTGCCGTGAACTTTCCGGAAGGCGGATTGGAAATGAAAAATCCGCCACGGCTTTTTCCGTATCTGTAAAGGGCAAAAATCAAATTTTCAAAAGCATTCTGAAGAGAGCCTGTGTCCACTTCGTCTCCTTTCTCCCAGGCGGTCAGAAGAAGCAGGAAACTGTTGTACTCATTCGGCCATGATTCCGCAAGATCAGGATTTTCAGAGTTTATCCAAATCACATACCACGACCTCCGCAAAAGTTCTTTGTCGATTACCGTGACGTCTGTTCTGTGCATTTTAATGCTTTGAAAGTATATGATCGGAGATACTTCCTCCCAGGCGAGAGCCCCGGGGGAGTTTACGAGATAAACCGACGATTCCGGAAGAAAAGAGAGTATGGAAAGAGCGTAGTCCTCGGCGAGAAAAAGACCTGTTTTGTCTTCTTTTCTGAATCCGTTGTACATCGGAAAAACGGCGAGGATCAAAACCACCGCGATAAAAAACCGAGCGGATTTTTTTGAAAAAAGCCAAAATGATCCGAAAGCACAGAGAACCGCTATGACCGTTACTGAAGGAATCATATAGCTTGATATGTCCGGTATGCTGTATGAGGAAGCGTAGGCAAGGTTGAGACCGAAGCACGCCAGCAGAATGAACAGTAAAGGCCTGTTTTTTCTGTAAAGGTGCATGATCCCGGGGACTGCGAGAAGATAAAGAGGCGCGAACGGATTTATGAAAATAAATTTAAGAAGATTTGAAAGAGCGGACAAGAAACCGAGGGCACCCTTTGAAAACATCCAGACCTGATATTGCTTTCCGGTCACGTGATAAAAAAGCTGGGTGAATCCTCGCGAAGTCCCGCCCCAATCCAGGGGCGGTGGGCACATAGACCTGTAGTAGATTGTCAAATATATGCTGGCGCCTGCTGCAGCGGCGACAATGGCGAAAAAGGCGAAAAATCTTTTTTTTCTCTGGAGCCTCAGGGCTGAATAAAAGAGCAGAGGTAATACAAATCCGGCTATCATGAGATGATTTCCCAAAAAAAGTCCGCACATGTAAGATAGAAGTAAAGAGAAAGAAAGATAGTATTTCTTTTTCGGAGTGTTCAAAAATACGGCGAGAAGCGTTGATGAAAGAAGGAGAGTAAGAGCGTAAACCTCAGTTTCTGTAGCCGCCGACCACACGATCGGATGAAAGCAAAGGAGAATGTCTAAAATCAGGGCCGGAATAAAACCGGTTTTTCTATGCAGGGATGAAGACAAAACTGCGCCCGCCAGGCAGGCGCAGAGGACCGAAAACAGATTTGAAGCAATATCCGCTTCAACTTTGAAAACGGAAGTCAAAGAGATGAAAATTCTGACAAAAAGCGAATATAGCGGATATCCCGTCGGGTGAGGAATGCCGTAAAGCGCTCCGCAGGCGGTAAGTTCTCCGGAATCAATGAACGTCAGACCCGGAGCTACAGTGGCCAGGTAAAAAGTCGCGTTCAGCAACATAAAAAAAAGAAACGAAAGCAAAAATCCGTATTTTTTATCAAATCGCACGCCGCCCCCTGAGTTTCGATTTAATTGAACTGATTATTAAAGGACATATAGTATACCGGACCAAAATCATAACAATATATATTAAGAATTCTTTAAAATAGCATGATAACCAATTCCGCAAAAAAGATTATAATAAAAACTGAAAAAGCAAAAATCAGCAAATGACACGGTAATCCTACTTCGACAGCGAGTCTGAGATAGAGCCTGGACAGTCTCGCCAAATCGTATCGCGATTTTCTCACGGGAGATTCCTGCCGGACAGGAACTTCTTTAATCGTGTATCCAAGTTTCATAGCAAGAGCCGGCACAAAAGTGTTTTTGTTTGAATTTTTCAAAATATCTTGGACGGCATTTTTCCGGTAGCACTTGAACATCGAGCCGATGTCTTTTATGCGGTTTCTGAACAGGAAAGAAAGCTGAGCGTTTAGAAAAAATGAAATGATTTTCCTAGGAAGCGGATCTGTCCTGTCTATTCTAATTCCCGAGATTACGGAATCTCCGCTTTCCATGGCATTCAATAGGGTTTGAAAATTCCAAAGAGGAGTCTGAAGGTCTGCATCGGCAGTGAGAACAAGGTCTCCGGTGGAACGTCTCATGCCCGTGAGAACGGCGCAGTGCTGGCCGCAATTAACATGATGCCGAACCAGCTTGAACACCTGAGAAGAGCCCAGGCAAAGTTTTTCGAGCACTTCGAATGATCCGTCGGAACTGCCGTCGTCGACGTAAATACCTTCCGCTTCTCCGGGTCCGAAATCATCTAAAAAGGCTTTCACGGAACGGTGAGTCCTTCTCAGGATGGATGTTTCATTGAACACGGGTATGACGAGGCTGATTTTCATGCGTATGTTTTATCACGGTAAATATCAACCAACAACAAAGATTTCATAAATATTGATTAGACTGTCATTTTAAAGGTCAAATTTATGTTGACTTTGGTTGAACCAGCTGATAATTTTACTAATTAAATGATTTTGAGTTTCAAAACATATAGTATGCCTTTCAGGAAGGAGGGAAGCTGATGGTTAGAAAAACGGGGTTTATACTATCTGCCGTTTTCCTGGTGATGTTCATATTCGTGGGATGTTCGACTATTCCTTTGGACGAAGGGAAGCGACACGAAGGCACCATAGTGATTGATTACCATTTTGCCGCTCAGGGCACTACTACCGACGGTCTAGGCGTCAAATTCACATGGGACATAATAACCCAGGCGAGAAGATACAGAGTAATTTTCGGGAACACTATAGACACTGTATTCCCGGCATACGAAGTCGTCAGCGGCGACACAACTTATTTCAACAGCTGGACGCTCAACGACGCACAACAGCTTGGTACGTATACTGTCCTTTTTTCGAGAGAGAGCAGCGGGAATGTCTGGTCCGCAGATACAGTCGGCAGGGTCAGCACAACTACAAAATCCGGTTCTTCCCACATGGTCGCATACGGACTCAACGGAAATTTTGCCGCGATATGGGATGAAAATACATTTGAAGTCATCGGTTTCGGAAATTCCCAGCTACACTCAATTGCCGAAGTGTACCTGTACGATCCGTGCGACTCGTTGGACAGAATAGACACTACCGTTTTCATAATAGACTCTACATTCATTGACACTTTATGGGTTTACGATACAACTATTGTAACCGATACAGCCCTCGCATTCCTTCAGATAAATTCCGCATTCAATCCGCCGTTTTCCGGAGGAAAACAAGCAGGTATTTATAATGTCGGTTCTGATTCCAGCTGGGCTGAGCTTAGGATAGCTCCGATAGGAGACCAGTATTTGTATACAACTCCTATCGTCATGGGAGACATTGTTTGGTTGCAGAGCACGATGCAACGGTATCTGAAGATCAGCGTAGACAGCATATATATGTCTCCTCCGGCAAGTGATTTGGATTCAGCCGTGATTTATTTCCGCTGGAACTATCAACCCGTTCCCAAACTCAGATACGTGTATTAATACGGAGGACCAGATGAAAATAAATGGCAGAACAATTTTTACATCTCTGACGTTTCTGATTTCGCTTTTGACTGTTTTCGCCGGTTGCTCGAAAAGCGTTATCGATCAACCGCCAACAATTCCTCCTTATATAAACAGAGACGACAGCTCGACTACAGGCATTACAACTTCGATTCTCGGCATCGAGTTTTCGGGCGGTGACGTAATAGTGAGAGTGAGCGTTAAGACGCAGGAAAATATATCCGTCGAAAATCTCAACAAAGCGAATTTCACTGTCCGTGAAATGTCTTACAGACCTGACGGCAGCATAGACACTAACGCCGTTCTCTTCAATGATATGACTATGAGGACGCTGAACACTACTGGCGGAAACGATTACAATTCAATTGTTCTTGTGAGAAGCATGTCTTCGTCAGTCGCCTCCTACGATGCAACCATAACAACATACATCAAACGTTTCATAAACTGGAAAGATCCCAGAGATTCCATAGCAATCATCGGATTCCACAGTTATGACACACTCATAACCGATTTCACGAAATCGATAACGATTCTTGAAGCCGGAGCCGATTTCCCGAGCTATTGGGGGAGAAGTGCAATGTTCAGGGGCGTAAATAGAGCGATAACTGAGATTCAGGGGCAGAGCGGAAACAAAGGTATAGTAGTTTTTGGTGACGGTGTTAATAATGAGGATCCATTAGACAGACAGGCTGTGATAAACGCCGCGAACGCCGCAGGAGTTCCGATATATTTTCTGAAGTTCAGTGACAATCCCGACACGGCTAACATCGAACAGTTGTCTCTCGGCACCGATGCCTATTATCAGTATCAGCTTTCAATGGGGAGCGTCTGGGGAATCATGGACGAAATAAGAGGAGCACAGAACAACGTTTATGAAATAAGGTTCCAAAGACACACTCCGTCGGGCAGAAGAGGATACATCGATGTGTCAACGCAGTATCAGGCCGCTATCGGAATAGCTCTTCACACTTCGATTTATTATTTTGCGGCTCCGTAATCGAGGAGGGGGAAAATGAGAAAAACAACTATTGCTACTTTATTCGTCCTGGCCGCTTTGGCCGCCGGACTCTGGTTGGGTTGCAGCACAGCCCCAACTGGATCTCTTAATCAGAACAAACCGCCCGAAACTTACATCGTCAATGTACCGCCCGGAATAGACACTATAAATGCTGTTTCTCTGGTTTATTGGTACGGTACAGACGAAGACGGAGTTGTTGCTTATTACGAATGGTTTGTGTCAGGAGATTCAGTCAATCCTTCCCAAATTACAGGCTGGGACTCGATTTTCGCTTCGAGCGACACGATGAAACTTACGGTCGACGATGTCCCGGATTCGCTAATTGTACTCGACACAATTGTTGACACGGTAATAATAGTACCGGACACATTTTACGATGTCCGAGAGATATGGCATTTTAGGGGATATTTTTACGTCAGAGCTGTCGACGACGAAGGTATGAGAGATCCGATGCCAGCTCAAAGAGGATGGAGTGTTTATAGTGAAAAACCGGTGATAGAAATTGTACCACCGGACACTATGGCAAACGATTTAAACTCTGGTCTGCTAAAATATTACGATGAAACAAGGCCATATTTTTGGTTCAAAACAGACACACCGGTAATGTTTTATCTTGATCACAGCACACCGTCATGGAAAGGCCTGCAGTTCTGGTGGAGTAGAATTGATACGCTCAATCCAGAATGGAACATGCCTATCGGGTATAGATATAAAATTGATAATGACATCTGGTCAGAATGGACCGATATGAATCCGAACACAGCAGGTGATTCGTTTATTACAGTGACCCAGAACCTGAATGATGGATTGCACGTTTTTTATTTACAGGGCAGAAATGCATCCCATGTCCAAAGCAACGTAGATTCTTTAGCGTTCAGAACAATAAATCCGAATCTTGATGCTGGAGAAATACTCGTTTTGATGGCAACAACCCAAACTTATAATAATCTTAACTGGTACGTGGACCTTTTCAACACAATAAGACCCAACACAACTGTGAGATTCATTAACAGAAATAGTGGAGTCTTACCCAAAGACAGTCTCAAAAACGCCAAGCTTGTTATTTATGTACGCGACGATCCGAGTACATTTATTTCAGGTTTTTCGAGAGATACTCTGGCGCTTGAAGATTATCTTAACTGCGGTGGAAGGTTGTGGACATTTGGTTTGAATTTCTTTAATCAGCTTGATACTTTCGGTATTGGCGGTACTATTGTAAAAAAATATCTGGGAGTTGAATATTATACGAATTGTTCAGGAAACTGGGTACTCGATGGAGCAGCTCCAAGCAGTTATGCTTCGACATACGGACTTCCTCAGGACACTTTATATGTTGAAATGACTCATAACATTCCACCTGTATATCCAGCATTAGCTTATGTTGAAAACCTAAGAACTTCCGATCCAAATATTACAGTTATCTACAAATGGATAGGACCTGTTCCATGGACTGAAACTCCGATTGGAGTTTTTCATTCTAATCCGTCGATGGATATAAAATCTGTTTCCTTTAGTTTTGGAGGAAGAGTCATGCAGTGGGATGCGGTTAATTACGAACCTATCGCTTCTATTTACGACGCAGTGCTTGTTTGGTTCGGTTTGTAAATTATCCTTTTAGGGTTTACAGGGACCGGGTATCCGGTCCCTTTTTTTTATAAGTAGAGGAAAAACAGACAGAAGACACACAGAATCATTGAGATTCTGATGGATTTTGAAGCAATCGGAAATTTTGCCCTCAACAAAGCAAACAAACTGAACATCAATGATAAAGTAACAATTGCGGAAGAAAAAGTTGAGCAGACAGATATTCTAAAAAGATATGTAAAAACAAAAATCGCCATTACACAGGATAATAAAATCAGAAAAGAAGCGAGCAAAACCGATATTTTTGCTCCGAAAAAGACCGCCGTTGTGTTTTTACCTGCGAGTGAGTCTCCTTTGATATCTTCAATGTCCTTTACTATTTCACGGGTAAAGTGAAGGATAAAGGCGAGGACAGCGATATATATAATGTCGAGATTTACAGTACCTCCAATATAACTTCCCCAAATTACGGGGAAAGATGAAAGAATTGCCGTCGTAAAGTTTCCTGCGAGGGGTGTTTTTTTAAGAAAAAAATTGTACGCTAGAACGAAGACTATCAAAGTGGTGTTTACGACAGCAAGAGTCATATCATGAAGAGAAATAGCAACAGAAAAAGCTGTAAGTACCAGGGCGTAAATAGTGCAAGTCTTTTTAGACACGGCTTTTCTGACGAGAACTCGATCAGGTTTGTTGATTTTGTCTTCTTTCATGTCAAGAACATCGTTGATGCAGTATCCCGCGGCGGCTAGAAGGATAATTGGCACGAATAAAATTGTTTGGCGGACAGAAGGCACAAAAGCGTTAGAAGTGACTGCAAATCCCAAATAAACTGCTGCGGCGATTATGACAAGGTTTAACGGCCTTGTTACAATTAAATAAGGCAGGAATTTTTTATATGCGAGGTTTTTCAATAATCCGTTATCCAGCAGGAAATCTTTTCGATAAACAAACCCGAAAAATATCCTATGACTGCTCCTGCGATTACATCGGAAGTCCAGTGCTTATCCAAAGCTATTCTCGAAACACCAACTAATCCGGCGACTGCGAAAACCGGAATACTGTATTGAGGATATTCGCTGGAAACAACCGCGGCCCAGGAAAAAGCGGTGGAAGTATGACCCGATGGGAAAGAGCTGGTGCCGCCGTTGGGTCTTTGTCTGTTCACAGCGTATTTTATGCCGACGGTAAGTATTCCGGAAACGGCGAAAGATGCCATCGAAAGCTCGCCGCACCTTCTCATTTTTTCATCACCAAAAGACATGACTGTGGAAGTTAGAAGAACTGTCCTGCCGTCCCCGAGTTTTGTAGTATATTCCATTAAATTTTGAGACAAGGGAGAAGAGAGTTTGTTTCTTACGGTTTCGGTTACCCGACGGTCAGGGTCGAATGAACACAAACTGTTAAAACAAAAAAGAAAAAAAAAAGACAGGAGAAGGATTTTCATGAATTTATGAATATGTGTTCGAGCATTTCTCCGTATGAATCCGTCAATTTTCTTTCTCTCCTCGACATGACGGTTTCAGCTGTTTTCAGGAATTTGTCAAATGAATACTTTTCTCCGGGTCCCCAGCTTAAAGATGGAATACATTTATCCGTCAAACCTGGTTTGAAGATGTTGGCGCCCAAGCCTACAGTCGTTCCTGTGTTGAAGAGAGTGCCAATGGCTGTTTTGACGTGGTCTCCGCAGAGCAGGCCCAAAAAAGTCATTCCTGTCCGGTGAAATTCACCTTTATAATGCACGGTGATCTCGGAATAGTTATTCTTGAGGTTTGAGTTTGTCGTTCCGGCTCCGAAATTGACCCACTCTCCAACGTATGAATTGCCCAAAAAACCGGAGTGCTGTTTGTTTGAGTATCCGATAAACAGCGATTTTGATATTTCTCCGCTCAGTCTGCACTGAGGACCGAAACTGCATCCGTTGAGTATGTGAGTGAATGGTTTTACAAGAGTACCATGTCCTATGTAAACCGGACCGGCCACAACGCTGTGGGATTTAATTTCTACTCCTTCGCTTATGTGAACGGGACCTTTCCTCGCGTCGATAAGAACATAATCTTCAACTGTCGAATTTGCGCCGACAAATATCTTTTCGGGCGATATGAGTTTAGCCGTTCCTGCTATCTCGCCGTTCAGAGCTCCGCGTGTAAAATTTCTTTCAAGCGACAAAGCATTGCCTTCGACGATATCACACACGCTATTGAAAACCTGCGCTTCAACTTCCCTGACAGGCATGTTTTTGGGGGTCAAGCCTTCCTTAAAAAACATTTTTGCAGTGTCAGGGGATCCTCTGAATCCGATAACACTTCCTTCGCAGGTGAAGGCTTCTTCGGGTCCGTCCAACGATATTTGTTTTTTAATTTTTTTTTCGGGCAAAATAGAGGCGCGAAGATATAGGGAATACTGCTGTTCTTCGTTAATTCGGAAAGCGGGATGAGATTCTCTGAGGTGTTCTTCCATGTAAGCGGGAGATAATAAAGTGATTTCGCACAAATCGTACAGGCGTCTGAAACCCTCCGAAAAAGTAAAATAACCTGTAATTAGATCCGATACGTGCCTTGAAAGGGAAAGGGGGTAAAAATTGTCTCTGTCTTTCTCGAAAAGCACCAGTGAGTTCATTTCAGTAGTTCATCAGTTCGAGGATAATACTGTCCTGAACATTTTTTATCTGGTTTTGGGATATAGAAAAATTATTCATCATAATAGCGAAAGAAAGAGTGTCCTGCCTTTTCGTTACAATGTAGCCGGCTATAGTTGATATGCCTGACAAAGTTCCAGTTTTTGCTCTCGCTCTGTCTTCAGAAATTCTGCGAAGTCTGTTGTTCACGGTGCCCTCCCTGCCCATTATCGGAAGGCAATTGAAAAAAAGATTAGACGTACCGGGTTGTTTTAACATCAGAGAGAGAAGAGAAGTCAGGAATCTTGGTGAAAGAAGATTGTATCTCGACAGACCACAACCGTCTTTTGACACAATACCTGACGTTGAGAGGCCTAAATAACTGAATTTCTGGAAAATGAGGGATATGCCTTCGAGAGAAGACGCTCCCAAAGAGTTCAGAGAGGCAATCTTTCTCAACAATAGTTCTGACGAGAGATTGAGACTGTAATTCAATATGCTGTCTGACAGGGCGAAAAGAGGCGGGGATACAAAAACAGCAGCCGTTTCATAAACTGCAGGCAGGGTCTGTATGGATCGTACCATTCCTTGGAAGGATATCCCGCTTTCGATTGCGGCTCTCATAAATAGGTGTCCCGTGAAAAGGTCCGGCCTTTCCAAATTCACTGTTCTCTCGATAGGGGTTTTGAGAGTACCGGAGAGTACAATGATGTTAATTTCTCCGTCGAAGTATCTTTCGACGGTGTATTTGTTTTCGGTTCCCGGAGCGAGAAGATTTACCAATTCGACGAAGTCAGATTTCGGCATTATGTCATAAGTTATCCTTCCATCAGTCACGGCAGCTTTGACAGTAACGTAATTCCCACAGCAGCTCAAAGCCGAAATTCTCGCACTGTAAGCGTAATAACCTTCGTCCCACATCCAGCCGACGCCGAGAGGAAGTGTGTCGAGATCGCGTGAATACGTGCAAATATCTCCTTGAATATTATTAATGTCAATGGATTTCAGGTGTTTGACGAGGAGTTCTATGGATTTTAAATCTAACGAAGGATCTCCCGATCCTCTTAAAACGAGATTGTAAACGGTGTCGGATCTGATAGAATCGCAGAGGAGATAGGTCGAAAATCTGTAATCGGTGCCGAGTATGAAAAACGATCCCGCTACCGTCAGAAGTTTCTGAACCGAAGCCGGCACGAACAGGAAATCCTGGTTGTAAGAATAAACTGATTCACCCGTTTTAGTGTTGACGCAATGAATACCTGAATGTACTGGTCCCAAAGATCTTATAAAGCCGTCAATTTTCGACGAATTAACGGCAGAAGTGAGAAAAAAGAACACAAGAAGATGGTTAAGCATAATGAGCATTTTATCCCATGGATGAGAGTAAATCAATACACAAACAGCGCATGAAGTAGATTAAGAATCGGTATTCAAAGAAGCCTGAAAGAGAGGTCGTCAAGCCAAATACTGTCCCTGAAGGCGTTATCCGGGCAAAGTATCTGGAAGAGAATGTTGTCCGTGCCGGAACCGTCAAAATCAATGGGCACATTCAGTTGGGTTTGATTAATTAAAAAAGAATACTTTTTCGACATGGAGCTGTATACAACAGATATATCGTTCCATTGCCCTCTGGGGATGGAAGCAAGTTTGTTCCACGTGGTTCCGTATTTGTAGCAGAGTGAATCTGAAACTATCCCGAAATGCATTCCCCGGGAGGGCCAGTCCCAGTTATAGGGAAATGTCCGGAAAGACAGTAAATTGCTTTCGTCCGCAGAAGCAGACGAAGGAATGAAAACTGAAAATGAAATCGAACCGGAATCCGCCAACGGAATGTAGGCGTAGGCTGTAATCCAGCTCGAACCTATCAGAGGGTCGTAAAATAAAACCGCCCTTCTTTGATCACAGTCGCCGATCTTTATTACGGCGTTGCCGCTCGTGCCGAATGTCCATACGGACGTGTCGAGAAATGTGTCCTGTGTGTTGAAATCATCATAAAAATAAAGCGAGTCCGCCGCCGCGAAAAAAATAAACGGGTCGGACCAGGAAGAAGTCATTTCATCAGGATTTCTCGCCTGCAGTGTTACGGAGTTGAAGCCCGTGTCCGGTTGATTCAATTCCATGTAGAAATCCTGATTGGAAGGAAAAGAATTCATCCATTGAGAGGTGTCTTCTCCTGTAATAGATCTGATCTCTATGGAAGAGTGTTTCTCGTCGGAAACATATATCTTGAGGGAACAAGGTTCCGACAGAATGAAAACATGGCGGCCGCTGACACTTTCAATTACGGGACCCTTATATGACGGATCTGCGGGCTGTGTGCAGGACAAACAAAGGAAAATCAAAGAAGCCGGGATAACGAAAACGCTCGAAATTCTAATCATACAGGGATGATAAAGTTTTTAAGGCTTGGTGTCCATTTTTTTGTTTCATTATTATTGACAATCATTCGGCTATGTTATAGAATCGTTTTTCTTTTGCTGGGGTAGCTCAGTAGGTAGAGCACGGGACTGAAAATCCCGGTGTGGACAGTTCGATTCTGTCCCCCAGCAAATTTATCGATCAATGAATTCCAAATCAATTGCGGAGAAACTGTCGAAAGCGGTTGAATCGATGTAATTTCTTGCCAGTTCCAGTTCCATAATTCTGACAAGTTTCTGGTGCCAGTACGGCGAGATGGAGCCTCTTTCGAATTGAATCTGATAATATCTTCTGGGGTTTGGTATAATACTGGCGAAATACGCTGATTGAAGAGGATCAAGATTTGAGGCGTCAGTTCCGAAATATTCTTTTGACGCCTCCTGTACTCCTCTGATTCCGGGACCGAATTCGATAATATTCAGATAAATTTCAAGTATTCTTTTCTTTGAGAGGTGTTTTTCCAACTGCCAGGTGAGCACCGCTTCTTCGAGTTTTCTTGAAAGGCTTCTTTCGTCCGACAGGAATAGATTTCTGGCCAACTGCATCGTTATAGTGCTTCCGCCGCTTATGTATCTGCCGGCGCTGAGGTTTTCTCTCATGGCTCTTCTTATATGGAAAAGACTGAATCCCCTGTGGCTGAAAAACGATCCGTCTTCGCAAACCAGTACGGCGCCGATGAGAGACTGGGGCAAATTTTCAATGGGCACAAAATTCGGGTTGTGAATACCGAGAGCTATCTTTTCACCTTTCGAAGAACCGATCCTGACGGTGGCGACGAAAGGTCTTGAAAAAGTGTCCATGTCTATTTTCGGTCCGAAGTGATCTATTGACACTCCACGGAAAACAGAACCGATGCCGAAATCTGTGCTTTCTGGAAAGCAGGAAACGTAATAAAAATATCCCGAGACATCGAAATCTCCTCTTCCGCTTATTCCGGAAAGATTCGGAAGAAGTTCATCAGGTACAAAGTTGATGATGTCCTCGACTGAGATTTTTTCTCCGCAGAAAGAAATCCGGAGTCTCACTGAGTCGGAATAATCAACAAAACCGTTGATCGAAACATCAGAATTGTCTAAAGCGAAGACAAAAGTGTCAATTTCGACTAAACTGTCATCAAAGGAAATCGACAGCCGCGCCAATGGTATGTTCAAACTGCTGAAAGTCACTGTGTCCCGGCAGATGAAACGTGAATGAACCCGAAGGTTTGAAACTTTCAGAGAGTCGGCATCTACGAGGAACAATCCTTCTTTTATGCAAAATCTCAAATTTCCGGAAACGCTGTATGAT
This sequence comes from candidate division WOR-3 bacterium, assembly GCA_016934535.1. Lineage (NCBI taxonomy): Bacteria > Pseudomonadati > Caldifarciminota > Caldifarciminota bacterium. The sequence goes on along the minus strand of JAFGSQ010000016.1, from coordinate 85,474 downwards.
ATTATCTCGAATTTTTCGTGAGGTTTGATCGGTGAAAAGAAACTGTCGGCTGATATCATCAGACAGTCTTCACTGGTCGAGACACGAACACCTCTGTTGGGAAGTGAGAAGACAGCGGGGGAAGCTGAAAAATCAATCTCGATTTTATCTTCTAAGGTTGTTTCGATCCCGCCGAAAAACGAAGTCGAAAAGTTCCCTCTTACGCTTCCTTTTATTGAACCGCTTGTAATTTCAGCTTTCAGTGAGAAGCCGCTTAAGTTCATGTATTCAGAGATTTTTATAGTGTCTTTGGACCGCGCTGACAAAAGATAGACTCCGGATGAATCACGCAGGTTAATAGTGCAAAATGATCCAGAAGAACTGAAATATCCCGTGAGAGAATCTTCTTGCGTTTTCACTGAAAAAGAATCCACAATAATTTCACGCCCTGAAAATTCTATGATCCCGTTTTTCAGTCTTATTTCGTCAGGAATATTTCTGCCGGAAACTGAAATATCTCCGCTTTCACCTGTTTTCATCCGGCTGGCAAACGGAATTCGGAAATCTTCGACAGATAAAAACTTTATCTTTCCCGGATCCGGTAGGGAAAGCGCGAAAGAAATTTCTTCCGCGTATCCGCCTTCAAATCTGTTTGCCTCTGTAAATTTCACGTCTTTGAGAGTAAAAAATAGAGGGAACCGGAATGCGATCCGTGAGGCTTCGACTCCGCGTGATCGAAGGATTTTGTCGACAGATTTTATAAGCAGTGATTTTGAAAAAAAAGAAAAAAAGATCAGTATCGCCAGGGCTAAAAACGCTGAAACGAAATAATATTTTCTGTTTTTGCTAAAATTCATTAAATTGTATCTATAAATCCGAAGTCTCTGTTTTCTATGACGGCTTTTATCGCGTCCGGAATACTTCGGTAAATGTCGGAAGCAGTAACGGCATAAAACTTTTCTCTCGCAATAATCCCGGATACTGCGTGTATAAAAACTCCTGCTCCGGTGCTTTTGAAAGCGTCAAAAGTTTTTCCAAGGAGAGCGGCGATTATGCCCGAAAGAACGTCGCCGCTTCCAGCTGTGGCGAGAGCGCTTTCCATCACCGGATTCACAGCGGTCATCAATGTACTGCCGCAAGTCACTCTCCCGAGAGGACCTTTCAAATGAATTGTAAGTGAGTATTTTTCTGCAAAACGCAGAACTTGGCCGGCCGGATCCTTATTAATTTCTTCAGTAGGGAGTCCTGTCAAAGCGCTGAATTCACCTAAATGCGGTGTCAGCACAGTGTGTTTTCTCCCGGAGACATTCTTCAGAAAAGGGACAACAGCATGCAGGGCGTCAGCGTCGACGACAGCCGGAATTTTTGATTCGAGCAGTATTTCCGCGGCGGCTGAAGCGGTTTCTTTTTCCCTGCCGAGGCCGGGACCAATTACGGCCGCGTCGTAATTCTCCGACAGTTCGATTATTCTTTTCGCACCTTTCATGGTCAGATACGGTCCGTCGTTCGCGCAGAAGTAAGTCGCCTCTTCAAAACCGAACGGATTGCCGATTATATCAGACGGCACGGCGAGAGTGACGAAACCTGCTCCGGTCTTGAAGGCCGCTTTGCCCGCGAGGAAAGGGGCTCCCGGCATGCATGCAGACCCGCCGACAACGAGTATTTTACCGAACTGTCCCTTGTGCCATGTGTCATTTCTGGCCGGTATGACTTTTCTGACGTAGTCAGTTGTCAGGAGTTCTGAATCGTGAAGCTGTTCGACGATTGATCCTGGTAATCCTATATCGGCGACTATTATTCTTCCGGAATGTTCTTTTCCTGATATAGAGAAGTGTCCTTTTTTCGGGCAGGCGAAAGTAACTGTGATACTGGCTCTCACGGCTGTCCCTTTCACAGAACCGTCGTCAGAATTGACTCCGCTTGGTATGTCGATTGAAAGTACCGGCTTTTTAGCTTTGTTGACCGAATCAATGATAACCGAAGGCAAACCCGTGACCGGACCTTTGAATCCCGTCCCGAAAATTCCGTCTATCACAAGGTGCGAGTTAAAAAGACTGTCTTCAAATTTTTCTTTAAAATTTGACACAGAGAGTTCATTCAAGGTTATTCCGATTCTTTTGAGTATCCCGTACTGAATTTCCGCATCTTTTGAGAATAGAGAAGGATCGAAAACACAAAAAACATTTGTTTTGATCCCAAAATTGGTTAAAAACCTTGCGCAAACCAAGGCGTCACCGCCGTTGTTCCCTTTTCCTGCTAGAATTAAGACTTCATCGCAGTCATGTAAATTCCAATTATTTATTGCCGCGACAGCCACGGCTCTTCCGGCATTTTCCATCATCGCGAGAGGGTGAATTCCCGTCTCTTCGATCGCCTTTCTGTCTGCCTCTTTTATTTGTTCAGATCCGAGAATAAACATGACCGCCTCTCGTTCAATTGTTTCTGACGCTGTTGACAGCTCTTATATGTTCGGTGTAAGTTTTTGAAAAAATGTGTGTTCCGTCTTTTTTTGCCACATAGTAAAAATAATCTGTTTCTGATGGACAGTAAGCCGCTTCAATGGATTTTTTTCCGGGATTGCATATCGGTGTCGGCGGAAGCCCCTTGTAAAGATATGTGTTGTAAGGAGAGTTGATTTCAAGGTCTCTGAAATATATTTTTTCTCTGTGTCCGCCCAAGGCGTAAAGGATTGTCGCGTCACACTGAAGAGGCATTCCGGCTGTAAGGCGATTGATGTAAACGGAAGAAATTACTTCTCTTTCTTCATCAACTTTGGCTTCTTTCTCAATCATGGAAGCGAGAATGAGGACTTCGTAATCGTTCAAAATCATAATTTGAGGTCTTTCAACGGAATCGATGACGGTAAAATAAAGGAAAACCATTTCTTGTATGGCCTCGGCGGGAGATGCCCCGAAACCGAAGTCATACGTCGACGGGAAAAGAAATCCTTCGAGAGAGGAGGGTAGATCGGATCGGAAGCGGTCTCCGGAAAATACTGCGGATATCATTTCCGTTTGAGTGCAAAGTTTGATAAATTCCGCGCTGTCGCAATTTGCTTTTGTGCTTAAAATGGAAGCCGTCTGTTCAATCGTCAAACCTTCAGGTATTGTGACATATTTTTTAACGGGACCTCTTTCGAGAATCAAAGCCAGGGATTCGGGATTGGAAGGAACGGGCAGAAGGTAATTGCCGCTTGCAATTGATCTGTCTTTGCCGTTTCTGATTATGGATCTGAGGAAATACTGCCTGTCGTTTCTGAGAAGAACGCCTTTTTTTTCCAGATCGTCCATTATTTCGTCGACGGAGGAACCGCTTTTGATTTCGAAGATCACTGAATCGGATCCGTTAACTGTGAAGCTCTGAGATAAATTCAGCATTTTACAAGATATAAAAAACAGCTGAACCAAAAAAGGAAAGGGGAAAAAAATCCTATTTTGCCGAATTATTTTCATTGAGATAATCCTGGAGTATTACGGCGGCAGAAAGCGCATCGTCGCCGTGTTTTTTCGATTTTATTTCTTTCGCTCTTTTTGTTGAGAGGTTCTCGTCGTAAAGAGAGACTTTAATTCTGAATTCTTTTCTTATTTTTTCGGCGAGACGAGCGGAAGGTTTATATGGGCCGTTAAGAGTCATTGTCTGGCCAACAACAACTTCAGCGACGCAGTATTCTTCAATTAGCTTGGCGAGGATTTCGAAAAGCTTGTCTCTTTCTACAGTCATCAAAGGTCTGGAAATAACGCACGTTTCGTCTGAAATGGAAACTCCGCACTTTTTTCGTCCCGGGTCTATTGATAAAATTCTTGAATTCATATTCTTTTGTGATATTCTATCAGACAACTGAAATATATGAAAGGGGCAACGATGCTGGATAGAATTTCGCTGAAAAAACTGAAATTCTATGCTTATCACGGACACGCTGAAGTAGAAAGAAACAACGGAATAAACATTGAAATAGACGCGGAGATAATTCTTGATATTGATAAAGCAATGATTTCAGACAATCTCAGGGACACACTCGATTACAGAAAAGTTTACACGGCCGTTAAAGAGGAGGTCATGAACAACAGGTTTAACCTCCTTGAAAAGATTGCCAGGAGCATAATGGAATCTCTGTTTGAAAAATTCAGCATAATTGAAGAGATAAAGGTGACAGTGAAAAAACCTTCACCGAGCCTGGGCGGCGTTGTCGGCCAGGTGGAAGTGTGCGCATTCAGGAAAAGAGACCAATTGAGAAAGGAAATCGATGCGTTTTAAAATGATTTCTATGGAAGGATTGCCCTGTTCTGGAAAATACGGTCTGGCCAGAAAACTGTCGGAGGAACTCGATGCCAGGATATATTGGTCTGATTTTTCTCAGAATTCCTTTTTGAAGAATTTTTATTCTTCTGAGGGAAGTTTCGCTTTTGCGGCCGAGGTTTCTTTGCTTCTCGAAAGAAGAGAAATACTTAAAAAAATCGTTCAACCTGAAATATTCGGCAGCGGATGTTACATCGCCGATGCTTCTTTGCACAGAGGAAGAATTTACGCATCCTGTACCCTGAACTCCGATGAATATTCGCTTTTTCTCAATATGTCTTCACTTCTCCTCGACAACCTGCCCCAACCGGATCTGATAGTATACATCCGAACGGATCCTGTTTTAGCCAAAGCCAAACTTGCAAAATCAGGTTTCATCTCCGAAAGAGAACTCAGCAAAGATTATCTTTCAACTCTTTTTAAGGCGATGGATGATTACCTGTTGAATCTTTCAAATCAGGACATGATGGTAATAAACGGCTACGACGAATCAAACGGCGAAGACACATCTGCCGTGATAAGGGAAATTTCAAACTTTGGAGAAGGATTGAAATTTTACAACATAGGAGATTACCGTTGAAAGTCGTCAGAAAACGTTTTGAAATGACGGAGATATCGGAATTTTACAAAAAACAGGGTTTGAGGCTGGGCTTTGTTCCGACAATGGGAAGTCTTCACGAGGGTCATGTTTCTCTATTCAGGCATATTGAAAATAGATGCCACGCCGCGGTGGCGAGTATATATGTCAATCCCAAGCAATTCTGTCCTGGAGAGGATTTTGAAAGATATCCGAGAGACGAGAAGAACGACTTGAAGATGCTTGAAGGCGTCTGTGATTATGTTTTTATTCCCGACGATAAAGAAATATACCCGCAGGGATTTTCAACCTCGGTCGAAGTTGGAAATTTAGCAGAAAGACTTTGTGGTTTGAAAAGACCGGGTCATTTCAAAGGAGTCACAACAGTCGTCGCGAGATTATTCGGGATAATCAAGCCTTCGGTATCCGCTTTCGGGCAAAAAGATTATCAGCAATTTATGATAATAAAACGCATGGTCGAAGACCTCGCATTAGGTGTCGAACTTATAATGTGTCCTATTGTCAGAGAAAAAGACGGCTTGGCGATGAGTTCACGGAACAGGTATTTGTCCGGCGAAAACAGAGAAAAGGCATTGTCCTTGAGAAAAGCAGTTATGGCGGGTAAAAAGGAAATTGAAACCGGAGAAGAAGATCCTTTAAAAATAAAAAAGGTCATGCTCGATGTCTTGTCCGGGTACGGAGCGGAAGCTGATTACGCCGAAATCGTCCATCCATTGACCCTGGAACCTCTCAGGAAAGCGGAAGGAAAGATGTTGCTGGTTGTCGCGGCTTTTGTGGGTAAAACGAGACTCATTGACAACGAAATAATCGACCGCAAGGAGAAATGAATGCTGAGGAGATTTGTGAAAGTCAAACTACACGGGCTTAAAGTGACAGAGGCCAACCTCGCTTACACCGGCAGTATAGGAATTGATTCTGAAATACTGAAAAAGGCGTCTTTGATGCCGGGTGAAATGGTTCTCGTCGCCAATCTCAACAACGGAGAAAGATTTCAAACATACATTATAGAGGAAGAGCCGTTCTCGGGTGAAGTCAAGCTGAACGGAGCTGCTGCGAGGTTGGGTCTCCCAAACGACAGGCTGATAATAATGTCAGAGGTGCTGTTGTCTATGGAAGAGATTGACAGCTTTGAAATGACTGTCTTGAAATTTGACGGCGACAACAGATTGATTAATTAGAATGAACGGCTTAGGCGTTGTAATACTTGCCGCGGGTGAAGGCAAAAGAATGAAGTCGGAAACACCCAAAGCTCTGCTCGAAGTGGCGGGATATCCTATGCTCTGTTATGTTTTGGATCAGGCGGATAGATTACATCCTGATAAAACGGTGGTTGTAATCGGAAAAGGGGGCGATCTGATTATGGAATTTTTCAAATCAAGACCCCTGGAATTTGTCGAACAGAAACCACAGCTGGGCACCGGTCACGCAGTTCTGCAGACAGAAAAGATGTTTTCAGGATCCATGAGAATTTTGGTGCTTTACGGAGACGTGCCTCTGGTTAAAGCTAAAACGCTGGAGGATTTTATTCTTCGGTCCGAAAAAGCGACTGCCTCTATTCTCGGTATGAAGCTCGATAAACCAGGTTCGTACGGCAGACTGATAACTGAAGGCGAGAATTTGTCGGCCATCAGGGAAGCCAGAGATGCAAACGATTCTGAAAAACTTATAAAACTTGTCAACACTGGAATCATGATCTGCGAAAGGAAAATGCTGTTTGAATCCCTCGCTGAAGTGAAGCCGGAAAACGATCAGAAAGAGTATTATCTAACCGACACGATCCGGATATTGAATAAGAAAAGAGTGAGAGTCATGTATTCAATTGCCAGCGATTCTTCAGAATTTCAGGGAGCTAACGACAGGGCCGAACTTTCAATTCTGAGCTCCTTGGTAAGAAATGACAAAATGAACGAACTGATGAAGAAAGGCGTCACAATAACGTCTCCAGAGAATACTGTCATCGATTACGAGGTTGATATAGGGGCGGGGTCGGTGATCCACCCTTTCGCGTACCTGACCGGAAAAACAAAAATTGGCGAAAATTGCGTCGTGGGTCCGCATTGCCATTTAAAAGACTTTGTTTTGAAAAACGGTGAAACCGCGTGAAAAAAAATTTACCGATAGTTGTTTTAATCCTTTTGCTGTCCTGCAGCAAACCTCCGAAAATCAGGTTGCAAACTGAAAATCCGTACGCAGATTATTCTCAGTATCCGCAGGACACGGTGCTGGTTGAAATACTTAACGGAACAGGAAAAGACGCTCTCGGCAGATACGTCGCTGACACACTAAAATCCACAAGAGTGTTGTTCAACGAAACTTTATTCATATTCGACGTAATCAGGATTGACAATTGGTATGAACCCGAACTCGACAGATCATTCGTCGTCGATAGAAAAGATTCAACCGGCAGAAACGCTAAAATCCTTTGCCGGGCTTCCTCGATATCTCCTCCTCTCGTCGAGATAAAGAAAAACTGCATGCACGACGTCACTATTATCGTAGGGCCTGATTACGAAAAATATTTCGGATGTATGGATTCTTTCAACAAAATATGGTAAATTTCATATTCGAATTTTTAGTTTATAGTTTATAAAAGGAGGAATCGTGAAAAGAGTTTACACAGCAGTTATCCTGACTGTTTTAACATTGTTATCGTGCAGTCAAAAACCCGGTGACTCAGGAGACTCGACCCTGGCAGGAGTCAACGGCGCAATAGACACCATCACAGTAGACACCATGGACGTAGTCTTCACGCCTCCGGCGGACGGAATAATTACTGAAGATATGTCTGAAAGATATATTATGTGCGCGAAAGACATAAACTCGCTTATACAGCAGAGAGCGGAAGCGGGAAAAAATTATCTGGACAGTCTTGGAGTAACGTATGAACAACTCGCGGATTCAGCTTTTAAAACAAATAATAAAGAAATCGTAGACAATTACAACAACATAACGGTCGGGGGAAATTTTACTGAATCCGAAAAAAACATTTACAGAAAGTACTCCATGACCGAAGACGAATTTATATGGATAGCGAGTCACTTGTCAAATCCTGAAAATGCAGAGATTCAGGCAAAAGTGACGGAAGCGCTTCTGGAAATCATCGCTCCCTGATTTCAATCAGAACGGGAGAGTGATCCGAAGGTTTCAACTCTCCCGCTTTTTTCCTCGATTCCCTGTCTATAGAACTTGAGACGATCCTATCGGACAGGTTTTCGGATACAAGGATATAATCAAGCCTCATACCGTGATTCTTATGAAAAGCTCCGTCGCGGTAGTCCCACCAAGAGAATGACTGTTTGTCGGGATGGGTTTTCGCGAAAGAGTCCACAAAACCGCTGTCTAGAATAGCCTGCATTCTCTGTCTTTCAGAACTGTGGAAACAGATAGAGCCGTCGAGGTAAACGGGATCCCAAACGTCAATGTCCCGAACAGCCACGTTGAAATCGCCTCCGACTACAGTATTTGGTTTGGGAATGCCTACCAGATGGTTTTTCAGTTTTTCGAGAAAAGAGAGCTTAATTTTAAAAGCCGGGTCTTCGGGAGACTTACCGTTGGGGACGTAAACGCTGGCAAAGACAAAATCACCTAACTGTGCTGATATGAACCTTTTTTCTTCTTCAAGATATCCGTCAAGCCCCTTGACGACATTTTCCAAAGTCATTTTTGAAAGGATCGCCACTCCGTTGTATGATTTCTGACCGTAATAATATGATCTGTAGCCGACTTCTTGAAAAAATGAGACTGGAAATTTATCGTCGGTGGTTTTTATCTCCTGAAGAAGGATGATATCGACGTCATTTTTTTCGAGCCAGATGTGAAGGTATTCGGCACGCATTTTAAGCGAATTTACATTCCAGGATGCGATTTTCATGTTTTCTTCCGGTTGAAGTTGCTTCTCTTTTCGTGTTGATATATTATACAGGTTTCGTCCGGAATATCAAAACACTTGCCTGAATTTGCACGGAAAAAGGAGAAAATCCATGGTTACTGTATTATTGAGCAGAATAACGGGAGGGATTCTTTTGTTATTTTTCGGAAGCTGGAGTGTAATGCTCGGACAGAAAGAATCATACAAAAAGCCGAAAATCCTCAGGAAAAGATTGTCAAAAAAAGAGAAAATTCTCAAAGAACATTTCGCTTATTTTGCAGTCGTTGGAGCACTCGGTTGGATAGTAGCCGAGACATACAGGTTTTTCGAGTATTCAGGGATTGCGGGGATAGCTTTGACGTCAGTGTTTTGCGCAGCCAATGCTGCGGCACTTTTTTTTCGCCTGAAAAAAACCGAAGACGAAACCTGATTCATCATGTTTCAAAAGGCTTGTCTTTCCTGAAGTCCGGTTTATAAATATAAGGAGATTCGTTCAAATCCTGAGCGAAGACATTATCAAAACCCAGATCGCAGGCAAAATCCACGACCTCGGAATATTCGTCTTTTCCCAGCGTTCTGTTAAGTTCAGGATACAGCCCTGCGACATTGCAGGGATAGTACTGTGACATGATGCTGAGACAGATATTTACACCAATTATTTCTTTCACTGATGACAGAATATTTTTACTGTCACTTGAATTTCCCGGAAGGACCAGATGTCTCAAGACAACTCCCCTGGCGCCCTTTCCGTTCTTTCCTGCAGTGAAATTGCCTGTCTGTTCTATCATTACTTCGAGCGATTTAATCGCGTTTTCAAAATAGAAGGGTGCGCCGGAGTATTTTTGTGCCAGTGATTCGTCGTAATATTTCACGTCGGGCATGTAAATGTCAATTATCCCCTCAAGAAGTTTTATGACGTCAGGATTCTCATAACCTCCGCAGTTATAAACCAGAGGCAGAATCAGTCCCTTTTCGGCTGCGGTTAAGATTGAAGCGGATATCTGAGGTAAATAATGAGTGGGAGTTACCAGATTGATGTTTTCACAGCCGGTGTGCTGAAGGGAAAGCATGATTTCAGCCAAAGATACATCGACTGATCGAGACGCACTATCGGAATAATTCTGACTTATCTGATAGTTTTGGCAATAAACACATCGCATAGTGCAGTTTGCGAAAAATACGGTCCCGGAACCGTTTTTCCCGCTGATAAACGGTTCTTCTCCGAAATGAGGCCCGTAAGAGGAGATCAAAGCTTTGTTTCCCGACCTGCAGAATCCTTTTTCACCCTTGAGCCTGTTGACACCGCATTTTCTGGGACAAAGTTCGCATTTTTCGAGTATTCTTTCTAACTCGGCGGTTGTTTCACCCAGAGAACCTTTTTTCATAAGAGCGGTGTATAAAGGTATTTCAGAATTCACGAGAATATATATTACACGAGGAGATTACAGTCAACAGAGTTTGAGGATGTTTTCATGTGACAAATTTTATGTTTTAATTCAGATGGTCTGTTCTGTCAGGTTCATTCTAATTTCTGAAAGGATAAAGATGAAAGTTGAATCGAGAATTTCAAAAATATTCGAGCGCCTGTCTGATTTGTATCCCGGAGCCGGTTGTCATCTTGTTTACAAGGAACCGCACGAACTGCTTCTTTCAGGCATACTCTCGGCGCAAACTCTCGACGCAAGGGTCAATTCAATTACACCTACGCTTTTCAGGAAATATCCCTCTCTTGTGGATTTGTCGAAGGCAGATATTGAGTTTCTTGAGAAACTGCTCAAGCCGGTAGGAATGTACAAGATGAAATCCAGAAGGCTGAAAGATGCAGCCTCATTCATTGTGAAAGAATTCAGAGGCTCAATTCCGGAGGATATGGATGAACTGGTTAAAATTCCCGGTGTGGGAAGGAAAACGGCCAATCTTTTCATCGGAGAATATCTCGGTAAACCCGCAATAATTGTAGACACGCACTTTATCAGAGTCACCGCCCGGTTGGGACTTGTGCCGGAAGGTCTTACTCCCGACGAAATAGAATTCGAGCTCATTAAAGTTATTCCGGCAAAGATTATGACAAAATTCTCGTTCGTAATCGGAGATCACGGAAGAGAAATTTGCAAAGCCAGAAAACCTGCTTGCGGAAGTTGCGATATATCAAGATACTGCTGTGCAGTCGCTCAAAAGCTCGATTGTCCTTAAAGGGGCTTGCTTTATGGCTTATTTCGGATATATTTAGTTGATAAATGAGGAAAAAAAGTAAAAAATATAATTCGGAGGTATTATGTCTGATGTCATCACGCCCGATACAAAACTAACCGAAGTAATTCAAAAATATCCTGAAACTCTCGAAGTTTTTCATAAGTACAACCTCCATTGCCTTGGCTGTGTTCTGGCGGCAGGAGAATCTCTGAAAGACGGCCTTTTGGCTCACGGGCTCGACGTAGATCAGATAGTTAAGGAAATGAACGAATTAATTTCAGTCAAAGAGAAGTGAAAAAAAAACACCTGCTCACCTTGGGATTTTCGATTCTTCTCGTTTTGTCATGTACGACTTTGCGGAGAGACGGAACAGAAGAGTCAGTGTATATCGAAGATCTGAACAGGATGGCTTTTGAAAAATACGATCTCGGAGAATATTCCGACGCCATAATAATTTTTAAACAGATTCTGGCTTCCTCTCCTTCCGATTCCACAAGGCAGGAGACCGAATACATGATCGCCCTTAGCTCATACATGCTCGGAGACCTGCCCGGTTCGGAAGAAATACTGCTCGGGCTTACTTCTTCAGGCGATCTGCCCAAGAAAAACAGAATTTCCGCTCTGCGGCTTCTCTCTCAGATTTATTCTGACGAGCAGGCTTTCAAAGAGGCTTTTGTCTCGATACTTGACATGTACGATTTGATACCGAACGAAGATCCTTACAAGGTCATAGCGCAAAACAAAATAAACGAGATTTCGGCGAATCTGTCATCGGCAGAGTTAATGGGAATATACCAGGCAAAGAGAACCCTGACTCTCGCGCCGGACATTCTTTATTTCGCCTCCAAAGCCGCGTTCAGCGAGGGAAATCAGCAGGAATCGGAGAGAATATGGGATCTTTTAAAAAAAAATCACCCGGATTCTCCCCTGGCCACCGGAAGTCCGCCCTTCCTTCGCCGTGTCAATCCCAGGCTAGTCGGCGTAATAATGCCTCTGACTGGTCAACACGCTCAATACAGCACCGAGGTCATAAATGGCGTAAAACTTGCGCTCAGGGGCAGCAACATGGAAATTCTGGTGTACGATTCTTATGGAGAAGCCTCACAGGCGGTCCAATGCGCCAAAAAACTCATATACGAAGAAGGAGTCATTGCCATCATAGGTCCTTTGCTGTCTTCGGCTTCATTTGAAGTGGCGAAAATATGTAAAGAGGCGGGTGTTCCAATGTTGACTCCGACGGCGACTCAGGAAGGAATCGGTGAAATCGGTAATTATATTTTTCAACTTAACAAACCAGAAACGGATGAGGAACTTTATGTTTTGGCTCAATGGGCTGTGGAAACAGCGGGTTATAGAAGATTGTGCGTTGTTGGCGGAGAAGGTTACGAAGACGATTTGAGGAAATTTTCGGATTACGCTACAAATCTTAACGCAGAAATCGCCGGTTCCTGGACTTTCCCCAGAGGTACCAGTGATTATTCAAGAATTTCGTCTGAAATCATTTTAGAGGAACCAGACGCAGTTTTCATATCTTCGAGCGTGAGCGAAATCGTCCAACTTACACCGACGCTAAGATTCATGGGTTGCAAGGCCAGATTTCTGGGATCCTCTTTATGGAACAACGATGAAATAGTAAGGTACGGAGAGGATGCGGTAGTTGGATCGGTTTTCCCTGGAAAAGGTTATTACGGCACGGAAACTCTTGAATTCGTAAACGGGTACACCGAACAATACGGGAGAGAACCCAGTCGCGTTGCAAGATTGGGTTACGATTCAATGAAAATCATTCTTGTCGCCGCCCAGAACAGAGTTTTTGAGAATTCCAAACAATTGGGAGATGCAATAATCTCTTTGAGGATTTATTCCGGCGTATCAGGGCAGATAGCCCTCGAATCCGGAAGCCACCTCAGCTATAAATTACTGACGATACAGAGAGGGCGCATTCTTCCGTTAAACGAGTGAAACTGCACGCAAGAAGGAGATAATATGCCGAGTAAGAAGACTGAAGAAAAAAAGAAGGACAAAGACACAAAAGATACGGGTAAAGTTCAAAGAAACCAGGCAACCGAGGGTTTGGGGCTGAACATATACAATTATCTTATAATAGCGGCGGGAATAGTGTCCGTTTTGTTCGGGTATATATTTTTGAGACAGGGCTCGATCACTCTGGCGCCGATTCTATTAATTGCAGGATATGTTGTTTTGATACCTCTGGGTCTTATAATCAGTATTCAGAAAAAGAAACAAGTCAAAACGGCCGAGAAAGGCGAATCCAGATAAATCCGGTCAATCTTCTTCGAAAAGACCGAATTCTGAAGCGAGTTCTTTTAGCACGGCGGCGGCCTTGTTTTCTTCAAGCAAAAAGCTTACTTTTACTTCTGATGCCGACAGCATTTTAAGGACTGAACCGTTCTTTATAAGTATGGAACTGAGTTTTTCCATTACTTCGGGGGAGTTACCGCTGCCGGTTCCCACGAGGCTTATCATCGAGTAATTGTCCCACGATTCGAATCTGCAGCATCCGTATGTTTGTGCCGTCTTTTTTGCTTTTTCAAAATAATTCGAGCTTATAAGGACTTCAAGTAAAAACGATCCGTCTTTGCTTTCATATAAGAAATTCCTGACAGGCACATTATTTTCAGAAAGGGAGTGAAGGAAGGAAAGACAGAGGTCGTCATTAAATGAGGCGGATATCAGAGTCACTTCGTGATCTATCGTCAAACCTTTCACGGTGACAGCTTCGAGGGACATAGGGGCATTTTTTATTTGAGTCAATTTACCTCCGAAGTCTTTTTTGAAATAATTCTCCATGTTCCGGATTCTGACTTCGAGATCGTATCGGGATGCTATTTCGACCGCCCTGGGGTGGACTACTTTCGCTCCCAGCGAAGCCATTTCCATCATTTCATCATAGCAAATATGTTCGATAAGTTTTGTTTTGGGCAGTATTCTCGGATCTGAGCAGAAAACACCATCCACATCTGTGAAAATATCACAGAAATCCGCTCCCAGCACGCACGCAAGAGCGACCGCGGAAGTGTCCGATCCACCTCTTCCGAGTGTAGTGATCTCTTTTTTTTCACTGACGCCCTGAAAACCCGCGATTATGGCAATTTTACCGGAATTCAAGGCCTCGAGGATTCTTCCCGGAGTTATCCTGAGAATTCTGGCTTCGCAGTGATTGCAGTCAGTTATTACACCCGCTTGGCTCCCGGTGAAAGAAATAGCATCTTTGCCGAGACTATTCAGAGCCATGGACAAAAGCGAAATTGAAATTCTTTCTCCGACAGTGACGAGCATGTCTAATTCTCTCGCGTCCGGATTTTCTGTAACAGAACGGGCTAAAGTGATTAAATCATCAGTTTGGTCTCCCATGGCCGAAACCACTGCCGTTACTTTATATCCTTTGTCGACCATGTCTGAAATTTCGCGGGCTACGAGTTTAATTTTTTCAGGACTGCCGACAGTTGTCCCGCCGAATTTCTGTACTATAATTCCGCTCATAAAAGGTCAAGTTTTTCAAGTTCGTTCCTCAGTAAAACCTTGTGGGATTCGGACATTTCACCAAGAGGAAGTCTAAGCTCTCCCGAAGGCAAACCCATCATCCTCATGGCCGTCTTCACGGGAACCGGATTTGTCTCTACAAAAAGCAGTTTTGTGAGTTCGAAATATTTGATGTGAATGATTCTAGCAGTTTCAGTGTCTCTTTCAGCGAAAGAGCGGGTCATTCTGGAAACTTCGGAGGGAATTACATTGGCGCTCACTGATATCACGCCTTTAGCTCCAACAGACATGGAAGGTAAAGTCAGGCCGTCGTCTCCAGACAGTATTTCGAAATCTGAGTCTATTTTACCGGTCATTTCAGAGATTCTGTCAATGTTTCCGGAAGCTTCTTTGATGCCGGCTATGTTCCTGTTCATTTTTCTCAGTTCTGCGACAAGTCCGACGTCTATGTTTATTCCTGTTCTCGAAGGTACGTTGTAAATGTATACCGGCAAATCGGTTTCTTCTGCTATACTGACGAAGTGATCTTTCATACCGGAATAATTCGGTTTGTTGTAATACGGAGTGATGGCGAGAACTCCGTCGACACCAGCTGAATTCGCAAACGACAGATTTTTCAGGGATTTCGCCGTCGAATTCGTTCCCACATTAAGCATGATTTTCACCCTTTTCTTTGCGGATTCGACGACTTCATTCGTGAGGATTTCGTATTCATCGTCGTTGAGAGTAGGAGACTCGCCTGTCGTACCCGCTATAAGAATGCCCTGCACTCCTTTGCAGATGTAAAAATCGACATTTTTCTTTATACCGTCCCTGTCGAGTTTACCGTTCATGAAAGGAGTGATCATAGCCACTGTGCAGAATTCAAACATGAAAACCTCCGGTTGATTCTTTTGACTCGTTTATTATACGCAATATCATGATTTTATTAAAGAAATTATTGAAATGGTAAAAAATAAATCGCAAAATGTAAAAATGCTTTTTCACTGCTTATGAAGGCGTTGTCTTGTTCGTGGGAATTTTAGCGAGAGCGTGCAATTTATTTTGTTTGTGATAAACTATATTCTGTCGTTTTTCTAACTTTTAAAAGGAGGCAGTCGTGACAGTTAAAATCGAAGGATCAAAACCGGTTATAATACTGCTTGCGATTATAGCAGTACTCATGTTCCTGAATTTTGTGAAACCGTATATTTCATTTTCCGAAATGTACGCTGAATTCAATAACGACAGCTTCGAGACGGACACGAGAAATCTGGAAAAAATCGCGAATTCTGCGGCTTCGATAGCCAGATCCCTTGAAAATATTAACAGCGAACTGACGGACATTAAAAGAGAAATCGAAAGGTGAAAGATGAACCTGATAGAATGCGTCCCAAATTTCAGTGAAGGCAGAGACAAGTCAAAAATCGGACTGATCACCAAAGAAATAGAAAAAACAAAAGGGGCGGTACTTCTCGATGTAGACCCCGGACCGGACACTAACAGGACAGTTGTGACATTTGTAGGAACTCCGGAATCAGTTATGGAAGCTGCTTTTGCGGCAATAAAGAAGGCTTCCGAGTTAATTGACATGACCAATCATACCGGAGCTCATCCGAGAATGGGGGCTACTGATGTTTGTCCTCTCATTCCTGTGTCCGGCGTTACAGCTGAAGAATGCGTCGCGCTTTCGGAAAGATTGGCTGAAAAAGTTGGAACCGAACTTGGAATCCCGGTTTATATGTACGAAAGATCAGCCACGCGTCCTGAAAGAAGACTCCTCGCCGACGTACGTAAGGGCGAATACGAAGCTCTCGAGGAAAAAATGAAAGACGAATTTTGGAAACCCGATTACGGACCTTTTTCTTTCAATCCAAAATCCGGCGCAACTGTCATAGGAGTCAGAGATTTCCTTATAGCATACAACATTAATCTGAACACGACGGACACAAAAATCCCGAAAGACATCGGCAAAACCATAAGCGATTCCGGAAGATTCAAAAAGAAAACGAACGGGAGTTTTGAAGTCGACGAAAACGGAGAAAAAATAAAAATTCCGGGAACTTTGAAAGCGTGCAAAGCCACAGGCTGGTATTTGCCCGACTTCAACGTTGCTCAGGTGACAATGAACCTTACAGATTACCATACGACCGGAATTCACACTGCGTTCGAAGAGGTAAGAAGGCAGGCAGACATCCGCGGCGCGCTTGTGACGGGAAGTGAGATCGTCGGATTGGTGCCTCTTGAAGCCTTAAAAGAAACGGGACGTTTCTATCTCTCGAAACAGGGTAAATGCTCTGCGGTGCCGGAAAAAAAAACCGTAGAAGCAGCCGTCATGTCTCTCGGGCTTTCTTCGCTTTATAAATTCGAACCCGAAAAGAAGATAATTGATTATGTGGTAGGAGCCAAAAGGTCGGGAACGCTCGCTTCTATGACTGTTTATAATTTTATAGACGAAGTGTCCTCCGATTCTGTTGCTCCGGGAGGTGGAAGCGTGAGCGCTCTTCTCGGTTCTCTTGCTTCGGCTTTGACGGCCATGGTTTCAAATCTGACTTTCAGTCACAAGGATTTCACCGAGCACAGGGATATAATGGAAACGACAGCTTTGAAGACTCACGATTTAAAAGAAGAATTGGCTGAACTCATAGACAAAGACACGGAAGCTTTCAACATGATAATTCAAGCGAGAAGATTGCCTAAAAAAACAGAAGAAGAGAAACTGAAAAGGTCGGAAGCCATGGAGTCAGCGAATAAAATCGCGGCAGAGGTGCCTCTCAGAACATGCGCGTGCGCTGTAAAAGTCCTCTGTCAGCTTGACAGTATAGCTCCGAAAATCAATCCGAACAGCATCTCGGACGCCGGTGTCGCTGCCCTTTCAGCCATGGCTGCTGCCGAAGGAGCTTTTCTTAACGTTTTGATCAATCTTTCGGAAATCCAAGATGATCATTTTTCAACGAAAGTCAGAGAAGAAGCTGAAAAGATGATGGGCGAAGCCGCAAAATTAAAAGAAAACATCATGAATACAGTTTACGGGATAGTCGGGAGAGATTGATGGAAACAGTCAGGGTCCGCTTCGCGCCTTCCCCGACCGGCTTTCCTCACGTCGGTAACATAAGAACCGCCCTGTTCGATTATCTTTTTGCCAGGAAAAACGGAGGTAAATTCATACTGAGGATAGAGGACACAGACAGAGAAAGACTAGTAGAAGGATCTGTTGAAGCCATTGAAAAAGCCCTCGCCTGGCTGGATATAAAACCGGACGAGGGTTTCGGAACGGGTGGAGATCTCGGACCCTACTGTCAGTCCGAACGCCTCCACCTGTATGAAAAAACCGCCTCTGAAATGATAGAAAACGGACTCGCTTATGTCTGTGACTGTTCCGCAGAGCGTCTTGACAAGATAAGAAACGTCATGCGAGAAGCTAAGGAAAATCCCATGTACGACAGGCATTGCCGTGAAAGAAACCTGCCTTTCGACGGTATAAAGGCGCTTAAAGAAAAAGAAAGGGTTGTCAGGTTCGCGACTCCCTTGACAGGAGTGACTTCTTACGAAGATTTTCTAAGAGGTTCGGTAAGTTTTCAGAACGATACAATCGACGACATGATCATTTTGAAAAAAGACGGATTTCCTACATATAATTTCGCAAACGTCGTTGACGATCATTACATGCTGATATCTCACGTGTTACGAGGCGACGAATTCATTTCATCTACCCCGAAACACGTGCTTTTATACAAAGCAATGAATTGGAAAGAACCTGTGTTTGTCCACCTGCCTGTGATATTGGGCTCCGACAAAAAGAGACTTTCAAAAAGACACGGCTCGGTTTATGTAGGTGATTACGAAAAATTAGGCATACTTCCTGAAGCCATGTTCAATTTCCTCGCGTTACTCGGGTGGTCTCCCGGAAACAACGAAGAGATACTTGAAAGAGATGAAATCGTATCGAAATTTTCGCTGGAGGGGCTTTCGAAAAGCCCCGCGGTGTTCGATATAAAAAAATTGGAGTGGATTAATTCAGTCTATGTTTCAAAAATGACCGGAGAAGAAATCTACAAAAAAGCGATAAGTTTTCTCGATGAAAACGGATTGGAGACTCGAAATTTTGACGAGAAGTATTCGACCGCAGTTTTCGAGCTTTTAAAGACAAGATTGCCAAAGATTTCCGATGCTGTTGAAAGAGCGGGGTATTTTTTCAGGGATCCTGATGAATATGAAGCAGAAGCGTGGGAAAAATCGGTCAAAAGCATTGCGGGAATTGAAAAGTATCTTACGGCTCTTTCAGGGAAGATTGCCCGGGGGAAAACTGACTCGAAAGAAGACTTTGAAACCTCTCTTAGAGAAACCGCAAAAGAATTCGGTGTTAAAAACAGCGTGTTGATCCATGCTCTTAGAGTTTGCCTTACTGGTATGTCAGCCGGACCCGGTCTTTTTGAAATATGCGAAATTCTCGGAAAAGCCACGGTCCTGAAAAGACTTCAAAAAGCCGTTGATGAAATTACAGTTCAAAAAAAATAATTCAGCGGTTTTTCCACGACGGCTGTCCGGCATCATCCATGTAAAGGATTGATCCGTCGGGCAGAATAAGATGATTCTCTTTTAATCCTATTTCGGAAAGGGAGGGGATACTTCCGGTATCCGAATAAACCCCAATTTTGGACTGAATGTGTCTCTCGATTTCCAGTTTGGCGTTTCTGAGGAATATTACTCTTTCTTCAGTCAGTTCGCTCAAATCGTAAAGCTGAAGCCAGATGTCCGCGGCGAGCAGGTGTTCGCCTGTTTTTTTGGCGGCGGCTGAAGAGAACTTCAAAACGTATTCCGGAGCTTCCGGTTTTGATGCGGCTAACCTGAATTTACTGCCGGCCAGAGCGTAGTAGTAATTTTTCAGGCTGTCGGGTTGTGAAGGTGCTGATATCCAATATATGAAACCGCTCAAAAACGGATATCTCCATTCGTCCTGGTTTGAAACGGCGCCTTTATTAAGCAGTTCGTGTGCTCCTTCGAAATCCTGAGCGTTATCGAGCAGTATGAAAGCGCCGAGAGTGTAAGGAGTTGTAAAATTCGGATCTATGTCGGTGAGAATGAACAGTATAGGTTTTATCATTGAAAAGTCGTGACCCACTCTGATTTCCCATCCGTAGTACTGAACAATCTGAAGCCAGGCCATGTCGGCAACTACTGAGGCGAAAGTAGGCCCAGCCATTCTGAAATTTTTTCCGGACGGAAAATATGCCATTTGTTCGGCTACCTGAATCGGCCTTGCCGATCTCATTGTTCTGAAAGAAAAAACAGACATGGAAGCGGATAGAAAAAGAAGAAAGAAAACAAAAAATCTTCTCGGGATCTCCAAGAGGTTACTCACTTGCCGCCTTCGGGAATGAATTGCCGGGAGCGGGACTTGAACCCGCACGAATTTGCATTCACTGGAACCTGAATCCAGCGCGTCTGCCAATTCCGCCACCCCGGCATATCCTGAATGTTATTTTGAGGAAAAATAAAAGTCAACTCATTTCATTTCGCAAGAGCGAGGGAATACTTTTTTGAAAAAAAGTCTTTTATCTTTGAAATCTCTTTTTTTACGGTTTCCAAATCAACGGAAATGACTTTTTTATTTTTCATCAGGAATTTCCCCCCGACGATGCAGTCTCTGACGTCTTTTGAGGAAGCAGAATATAGAATGTGATGCAAAGGACTGTAAAGAGGCAATGAGTTTGATTCGTTTATATCCAGAACTATCAGATCCGCTTTCATTGAAGGGGCAACGATCCCGGATTTATCAAAACCGAGGGCTTCCGCACCGTTTAAAGTGGACGCCCTGAAAACAGCTTCGGCAGGGCAGATTTCGGGATTCATGTTGACTCCTTTTTGAATGAGCGCTGAAATTTTCATTTCCCCTATCATGTCCAGGCTGTTGTTGCTTGCTGGTCCGTCTGTTCCCAGGCAAAAATGAATTGATCTGTCAAGCAGCATTGGCAAAGGCGGTATACCGGATCCAAGCTTGAGATTGCTAGTCGAACAGATTACCGGTGTCGCGCCGGTCCCGGCTATTATGTCAGCGTCTTTCTCGTTTATCCATACGCAGTGAAAAAGGAGTGTGTCCCTGTCCAATATTCCTTCCCTGTCGAGGAGTTGTACGACGGACAGCCCGTTATTTTTTATTGAATTTTCATTTTCTTCCCTGGTCTCGGCGGCGTGGATCTGGAATTTGGATTTTTTTTTACGAGCTAAATCTTTGATTCTTTTCACGTTTTCAATCGAGCATGTATATACTGAGTGTGGGGAAGCTGAAAATCTTATTTTTTCAGATAACATGTATTTTTCAATCAGTTCGGCGGTTTTCATTATGCCGTCTTCCAGAACACCGTATGAAGGTGACGGAAAGTCAAACAGGCCTTCTCCGAGGAGAGATCTCAAACCTGATATTTCGCAGGCCCTTGCAACGGATTCTTCAAAAATGTACATATCGCAAAAAGCTGTAGTTCCGCTTCTTATCATCTCGGAACACCCGAGCAGCGATCCGTAGTATACCATGTCCTCTGAGAGCGTTTTTTCCCTCGGAAAGATACTTTCATTGAGCCATTTTTCCAGGGGCAGGTCTTCGGCTATGCCTCTGAATAATGTCATCGCTATGTGAGTGTGGGCGTTAATCAAACCAGGAAAGATTATCGAATCTTTTTCTTTGAATTCAGAGAATGTGGGATAGTTTTCTGTCATCTCTGCTCTTTTGCCCAAATCAATTATTTTATCGCCGGAAACGACGACCGATCCGTTTTCAATGCAGTCTCCGTCGGGGGTCGTCATGATATAATCGCCGGTCAGTAAATAATTCTCTGAAATGTTTTCAGTAAAAGGCATTACTTTGTCCCTGGTTTCTTTTTACAGGTTGTTTTATTCATAAAGTTGATATAAGATATTTCGAAATATTATCAGCAACATGCCTGAAAAGCACTCTATAATTATTGTCGACGACGAAAAGTCGATAACCGAACTCCTCAAGGAGATACTTATTTCCAGCGGTTACGACGTCGAAATATCAAACGATTCTGAAGAAGCTTTTCAGATGATAAAAGACAGACCTTTCGACGTCGTTCTCACCGACCTCAAAATGCCGAAAATGAGCGGTATAGAACTCATTGAAAGTGCGCTGCAGGTCAGAGAAAAGATTATCCCAATAGTAATGACCGGTTACGGGACTATTGAATCAGCCGTTGAAGCCATGAAAAAAGGAGCGGTCGGATATATTCCGAAACCTTTCAGAGCAAAAAACATTATTTCAGTGATTCAAAAAGAACTTGAGGCGAGGGATTTGAGAAATGAAAACACGTATTTGAAAAAAATAATCGCCGTCAATGACTTTTTTGATTCGCTTTCCTGCGAAGTTAAAATCGAGAATGCCTTCAAGGGCGTTCTGGATACTTGCAGGTACATATTACCGGTCGAAAAACTGCTGTTTTTCATAAAACCTTCGCCTGAACAGAATGACATCGTATTGGTCAAAGGAGAAGGCTTTGATGAAAAAGAAACTTCCGGTTATGAAGAAACAGCCAGGGAAGCGATATCCAGTAACCAAGCTTACATGCATAAAATAACAAAAAATGAAAAATTGTTTGTTCTCACAATGATGAGCAGAAACGAAATTAACGGCGTGATACTGATGGCGCTGCCGCCGGATTTCGTAATATCCGATGAAGATTTGAGAATTCTCAGACTGCTGGCCAACAGAGTGTCAATATCTATTGAAAATACTTGGCTGATCAAAGGCATTGCGGACTCTTTAAGAAATCCTCCTCAATATCAAATGCCGACTGTCGAATATGCGAAAACTACTCTCGTATCCGAGATAGCTTCTATAATTTCACACGAGATCTCTAACCCGTTGAGCGCTTTGCAGATCGCGATAGATTATATAGGCAACTTGAACATCGTGTCCGAAAAAGAGAAATTCGATCAGGCTTTTTCGTGCATCACTGAAGGTGTCGGAAAGATTTCGGAAATTGTCACCAACTTGCGGTCTATTTCCGCTAGCAACAAACTCATGTATTCTTCCGTGAACTTGAACGACTTGATAAAAGATGCCATAAATATCCTGGGCAATTACGCGGGTAAGAAAAAAGTAAAAATCGAGACTTTTCTGGATAAAAAAAACACTGAAATTCAGGCTGATAAAGATCAGATCCGGCAGGTTATACTTAACATTCTCATCAATTCGATAGAAGCAGTTGATACGGAAACGGGAACCATAAAGATTACAACGAAATCGGACGCAGAAGACAAATGCGTTTACATGATTTTTGAAGACAACGGAATCGGCATCAGTAAAGAAAATCTTGAGAGAGTGTTTGATCCTTTTTTTTCACAGAACGAAAGTCCCGAAAAAAAAGCAGGACTCGGTTTGGCTCTTGCAAAGAAGGTAATCGGAAGGCATCAGGGGTCTATAAAAGCCGAGAGTGAGCATAAAACGGGAACCAGATTCACTGTGAAACTTTACAGAGACCTCGAGAATATTTAATTTACATTTTTTCCCGACAAGTGTTTTTTGAGTGAAGTTTTCCATCCGGGAGGCTTGCATTCAATCAATGATGAAAGCAGGGAACAGTCGAGAACTGAATATTTCGGCCTGGGAGCTTTTTCTGAAAAAGTCGGAGATACGGCTTTTTTGACTCGTCCGGGATCTGCATTGATCAGAGAAAAATACTCTTTCGCAACTTCGTACCACGTCGCTTCTCCTGAATTTGCTACGTTTACTGTGCCGCTGAATGAACTTTCGAGGAGCCCGATCGTTGCAAGACAGAGGTAGTCGATGACCGTGGGAGACCCTTTAATGTCATTGACAACGAACAGCTCGTTTTTCTGCGCGTATAGGTTGGATATTTTTTTTAAAAATCCACCCGAGTTGGAGAGAAGCCAGGAAGTCCTCACTATTACGAAATCCGACAGGGCCGCATTTACTGCCTTTTCGGCGGCATATTTTGATTTGCCGTAAACAGAAATCGGATTGGGTTTGTCGGTCTCCGTGTAGGGTCTTTCCGATTTGCCGTCAAAAACGTAGTCTGTGCTGAAGAACAGAAACCTTTTGTTTTCGGCGTAAGGAAAGAGATTCTCCGTGCCGATGAGGTTGACTCTCATGGCTTCCTGGGGATTGTTCTGGCAGTAATCAACGTCTGTTAGCGCGGCGGAATGAACAATCATGTCTGCGCGTGTATTTCTGAAAAAACTGTTGACAGAAGCCGCCCTGGCGACGTCGAGTTCATTTTTACCGGGGGAAATAACTCTGTATCCGCTCAGATGTTTAGAAAGTTCGGAAGCGATTACTCCCGCGCCTCCTGTTAGGAGGATTGTTTTCACTGTTCCAGGATTCCTTTTCTGACGAAATCCCACGCCCGCGAGTACGAATCGAAAGTCCCTGCGTCAGTCCACCAGCCTTCAAGAAATCCGAAAGACAAAGTATGATTTTCGATGTAGGAGTTGTTTACTTCGGTTATCTCTATTTCGCCTCTTTCAGAAGGTTTCAAGCGCCTTATGACGTCGAAAACATCTCTGTGGTACATGTAAATTCCTGTAACGGCGTAGGAAGATTTGGGGGAACTCGGTTTTTCCGTAATTCCCACTATTTTTCCGTCAATAATTTCCGGGACTCCGAACCTTTCAGGATCATTGACTTTTTTAAGCAGTATTCGGGCTCCATTTGACTGCCGCGAGAATATTTCAGTTTGATCGGACAGGTTGTGGGAAAACAAATTGTCGCCCAGAACGACCAGTATTTTATCGTCCCGGACCGAATTTTCGCAAAGACCGAGAGCATGGGCAATGCCGCCTTCTCCTTCCTGATAAATGTAAAAAATATTTTTTAAACCGAAATCCCTGCCGTTTCCGAGAAGTCTTATGAAGTCGCCGGAGGACCTGTCGCCGACTACGATGATAAGTTCTTCAATTCCGGTTTCGGCAATTTTTTCTATGGGATAAAAAATCATGGGTTTCTTGAAAACAGGCAACAGATGCTTGTTTGTCACTTTAGTCAGCGGCATAAGCCTTGTTCCTATGCCTCCGGCGAGGATGATGCCTGTCATCCTCTGAGCTTTTTTTTAAAAGCGGCCACTGTTTTTTCCAATCCTTCTTTCAGGCAAACATTTGGTTGCCATCCCAGTATCTTTTGCGCCATCGAAATGTCAGGTTTTCTTATTTTGGGATCGTCATCGAGAGGGTTTTGAAAAGAAATATCGGATTTTGATCCGGTGATATCAATTATTGTTCTCGCCAGATCCAATATTGATATCTCTTCAGGATTGCCTATGTTTAAAGGGTAATTGTAGTCTGTCTGTGAAAGAAGAATGAACGCCTGTGTGACATCGTCTATGTAACAGAAACTTCTCGTCTGTCTGCCGTCGCCGTAAATAGTTATGTCTTCTCCCGACAAGGCGAATTTAATGAAATTAGGTATTGATCTTCCGTCATCGATTCTCATGTTTGGACCGTATGTGTTGAATATTCTTACGATGCGGGTTTTTAAGCCGGTTTTCCGGTGATATGTCATGGTTATGGATTCTGCAAAGCGTTTTGAAACTTCATACACGCTTCTCGGCCAGATGGGATTTACGTTCCCGCACAGATCTTCTTTCTGGGGAGAAATTGTCGGATCGCCATAAATTTCCGAAGTCGAAGAAAGGAAAAACACCGCGTCGTTTTCCAGAGCAAGGTTCAGAGCGTTGTATGTGCCCTGCGATCCGGCTAAAAGTGTTTCCACCGGAAGCCTGAAATAATCCGGTGGACTGGCCGGAGAGGCGAAATGGAATAACACGTCGATTTTCCCGTCGAATTTTATGGGCGTTGTCACATCTGCCTCAATGAACCTGAACCGGGCATTTTTGAATTTTTCCACGTTCATCCTGTGTCCGGTCGAGAGATTGTCCAGGCAAATAACTTCGTGGCCGAGATCGAGAAGTTTTTCGGTGAGGTGAGATCCTATGAATCCCGCGCCGCCGGTGATGAGATAAGTCATTTACGCTCCTATCCTTCCGTAGGGTGGAAAAGAGATAAATACCAGGAAATACTTCAGGCAAAATCCGGCTGAAGATACGGGAATAGAATATTTTTTTGGGCATGAAAAAGCGACGGCATAAGATGCAGAAACAACGGCTGAAGAAAAGGGGAGGGGAGAGGCTGACACGACGAAAAGGCCAAGAAGATAAAACCTGCTCAAAGGTGAAGATTTATGATTAGTCAGATTTTTTCCGAATGAATTTTTGAATCTGACGCCCCAAAATACAAAAAAAACAAGACACAAAAACTCACCGAGGATTGAAACTTCAGAACACGTTAATGAAGAGCCGAGAGAAGCTAAGTAACATGATCCCAAAGACGGCGACAGTCCTATTATAAATGCAAGTGCGCACTCATTCGATATATAAAGGTTAATCTGGGATGAAATTCGATAGCAGAAAAAGGCTGTGATGATTGCAAGAATTCCCGTGAAATATACTTTGTCGCAGGGATGGTTTCTCAGAAGAGCTTCTATGAGAATTATGCCGCCGATGAGAAGGAAAAAGATGAAAGTCACGGAAATGCTGTAAAGAGAAAGAAAAGCAATCAGCAGAGCTAACCCGAAAGTGGTTTTTTCCAGGGGAAATGAAAATTTTCCGTAGTATCTTTTGTAATAAATCGAGACGATAATTGAAAAAAGGAAAACTGACATAACCAGAAAAAAAAGTGGGGTTTTCACAATGTAATCAGAAAAGCGGGAGATTGAAACCATTACTGAGTCGGCTAAAATCATGTACGAAAAAACTATTGAAGAAAATGTCGCGCAAAGAACCGCTCCCGCTGATAAATCTTTGGCATTTTTTATAAATTCGTTTTGACCGGGAGATATGAAATCGCAGAGAATCTCAATTGAAGAATTAATCAGTTCTGCCGTTATCACCATTGTAGCTACCGCGAGCAGTGCCAATGAATTTTTCAGACCTGCCCCGCCGAAAACTATCGAGTAAAGAGCCAGGAAAAAAATGAAAATGTGCAAATGAATGTGTTTTTGAGTTTTAAAAGCTATCTTCATGCCCCTGAGGGCGTCAAAGAATGATTTTCCGATTTCTGTTTCAGCCATTATTGGGAGAGTCTTTTGAGAACGAGCTTTGAAATTTCTTTCAAAGTGGAGAAAACTCCTACACCTTCGCTGGCGACAGCTTCAAAAGAAGGAACTTTCAACGGATTTAAGAGTTTTTCAAGTTGATTCAATGGCGCTATGTTCGGCAAATCGCGTTTGTTGTATTGAATGACAAAAGGGGTTTCACCGAGTTTTAGGTTGTATTCTTTCAGGTTTTCAATCAAATTTCTGATGCTCTCAATGTTGTCCTCGAGTCTTTCTATCTGGGAATCTGCGACAAAAATAACACCGTCAACGCCGCGCAAAATAAGTTTTCTTGAAGCGTTATAATAGACTTGTCCGGGAACAGTGTAGAGGTGAAAACGGGTTTTGAATCCCCTGATGTTACCGAGATCAACCGGCACAAAATCGAAAAATAACGTCCTGTCCATGTCTGTGGCCAAAGATATCAACTCTCCTCTGTGGCTTGGATTCACTTTTTCGTATATCTTCTTCAGGTTTGTCGTTTTGCCACCGAGGCCTGGTCCGTAATAAACTATCTTGCAGTTTATCTCTCTTGACGCGTAGTTAATAACTGACAAATATGCTCCTAATGTAAATCTTCAAAAAAGTCTTCGAGGAAATTGTCTATTTCGACGTCTTCAGTCGGAAAAGCCGCGGTCTTGTCTTCTTCAATCTTTTTCGTAATTTTTTGGAAAATATCGGTAAGATTTTCCTTTGTCCTAAGAGCTTCGACCTTTACTCTGCCCAACGGAGTGTGAGATTTGAATATTATCGCCAGGATGAATTTATTTTCTATTATCTGAATGAAAATGTTGTTTTCAATGCCCTGGTGGTGAAGAGTGGCGAAAGCGTTCTCTCCAATAAGTCCCGCGAGGTGGCTTGTAGCGGCGTAATCTGCGGCGACCAGCGAAGAAAAGGCGAGGATGTCAATGTCCTCGGTTTCACCGCACGACACAATGGGCTGGCCGGAACGGTCAATCAGAACAACCACTCTGGCGTCAATTGTCTTCTGTAACGTCGAAGTAATGTTTTTCAAGACCCAAAAGTCTTCTTCAAGTATATCTATATGTTCATAAGACATAAAACTGCCGTTTGCATGGAATACGAGTATTTGTTATATGAAATAGCACTATTAGTCAACCTGTTTTTTGATTTCAATTCTGCCTTCAAGCGAAAGTCTGATGGTTTCCAAATCGAGAAGATCGATGTCTCCGCCCACAGGGATGCCCCTTCCAAGTCTTGTTATTTTGACGTTAAAATCCGAAATCAGTTCAGCGATGTACAGAGCAGTGGCGTTGCCTTCCGGAGTGGGATTTGTGGCAATTATTACCTCTCGTATTTCATTGCCGCCGATTCTGGCGACAAGTTTATCAATGCTGAGTTTTTCAGGACCCATTCCGTCAAGAGGAGAAAGAACTCCTCCTAGAACATGGTATTGTCCGTCGTAGAAATTCGTGCTTTCAAGAACTATCTGATCGATGAAGTTTTCCACGACGCACAGTATCGATTTATTCCTCGATGCGTCGCTGCAAACAGAGCACTTTTCGGAATCCGAAATACATCCGCAATTTCGGCAAAAATATGTCTTTTCGTGCATTTCCTTCAGGGAGTCAGCCAGGCGTGCCGCAACATGCGGACCTTCGGCGAGAACGTGAAAAAGAATGCGGCGTGAGCTTTTTCGGCCCAGTCCAGGAAAAGATGCTAATATATCTATAATATCGTTTAAATGCTTCGGAAGAGTGATCAATTAAACGAAACTCCGGGAAAATCGAAGGGTCCGGAAACATTTTTCATTTTTTCCTGCGCGGCAATTTTTGCTTTCTTCTGAGCCGCGCAGAAAGCTGCCACAATGAGGTCTTCAAGCATTTCTGCGTCATCGGAAGCGAGGATTTCCTTTTCTATCTTTACGGACAGAAGATCAAAAGTGCCGTTCACGATGGTTTTTACCATCCCTCCGCCGGATTCTCCCTCAAATTTTTCTGATGCAAGCTCTTTTTGAATCCTGTCAATTTCGGATTTCATTATTTGCGCTTGTTTTATTATTTTATCAAAATTCTGCATATTTTTCTCTTTCAGTTAATCTCGATCACCTCACCGCCGAAAAGGCTTTTCAGCTTTTTTACATTTTCGTCGTTGTTTGCGTCGGGTTCATTCGGGCTTGATGCGAAATTTATCTTGATGTTTTTACCCCAAATTTTAAGCGCGGCGTTATGCAGGACCGACGAATTTTTTTTATTCTGAAGAAGTTTAATGAAACCGGGATTAGGTAAAGTTATTACTAGTGAATCGTTTTCAATCGCGGCTGATGAATTGACCAGATAATGGTAAACAACGGTGTTCTCAGACCTTATCAAAGACAGCATTTCTTCCCATCGGCCGTTTTGATTTTCCGGTTCGGCAAATTCATGTTTTTCAGGAATCGTCGTGAGTTTTTCCTCTTTTTCTATTTTAAGGATGAGATCTTTGATGCTGCGAGTGTCAACCATTCTCGAAATCCTGGCGACTAGTATTTCGAAACGTATTTTCGGCGACAGTTTGGAATTTTCGTCGATAAATGAGGAAAGAAGGTCGAGGGCTCTGATGGTTCTGTCCACTCCAAGTTTGGCTGATATGTTCCGGTATTGCGAATTTTCTTTGAGAGATTCGTAAAGAACAAGAGCCAGAGAATGCGCGATGTCAAAGGGCTGGTATCCTTCTTCAATTATATTGCCGCAAAGGGAAAGGGTTTTTTTGACGTCGTTGGCTGAAACCGCCTCGATTATTTTTTCGATGCGACTGAAATCAACTTCACCAAGTATCTCGCGTGCTTTTGATTCGTCGATGTCGGAATAAACCGAAATCTGATCGAGAAGGCTCAGAGAATCCCTGACCGAACCTTGTGCTTTCCGAACTACGATTTTGAGAGCTTCATCTGAAATCTTTATGGATTCTTTGTCGCAAATATTTCTAAGATGATCGAAGATGGTTTTGTCGCCGACCAATTTGAAGTCGAATCTTTGACATCTCGAGATTATAGTTTGAGGAACTTTCTCAGGTTCTGTAGTGGCGAAAATGAATCTTGTGCAGGGGGGAGGTTCTTCGAGAGTTTTCAAAAGCGCGTTGAAAGCTTCTTTTGTCAGCATGTGAACTTCGTCGATTATGTAAATTCTTTCCCGCGATGAAGGCGTATACAAAAGATTTTCCCTGATAGATCTTATGTCGTCGACTCCTCTGTTTGAAGCGCCGTCTATTTCTATGACGTCCTGAAAACGAGATTCAGATATAGCCTTGCAGGGCATGCACTCATTGCACGGTTTCGAAGAAACACCCTTTTCACAATTTATGGCTTTTGACAGGACTCTTGCAGCAGTTGTTTTGCCTACTCCTCTCGGTCCTGCGAAAAGATATGCCTGCGCCACTTTGCCTTTGTCGAGAGCGCTTTTAAGGGTCTCAACGACGTGTTTTTGACCTATCAAACCTTCAAAATCAGCGGGTCTCAGCCTTCTCGCCAGAATCAGATAATCATCGCTCATCCCCGTTCCTTTTTTTAAGCGGCCAGCTTTGTTCCCGACAGGAGTGCTCTGGATACCGTTGCTGCCTTCCAGCCCTGGCGGAGTTCTCCGGCACATCCTACGGAAAGGCCGGCCGCTTTTATAATTATTCGGAATTCGATTCGATCAGGGAAAAAAATGGAGCAGAGCGGATTCGAACCGCCGGCCTCCTCCGTGCGAGGGAGGCGCTCTTCCATCTGAGCTACTGCCCCTTTCGAATTCATTCCATCGTTACAATTAAAAAGTATCCGCAGTCCGTGAAGACACCGTCATAATCCGAGTACGGATAAATTTTTACATATACTTTCTGCCCTCTGTCAAGTTCGATCGTGCAGATTTCGTTAGTAGGGTCTCCGTTGTTGTCGATGTCTGAATAAAGGAGTGATTCTCCATCGGAAGCTTCGACGGCCATTATCAGGTCGCCTTCACCGGTAAGTCCCTGAACTTCAAAAGTGTACGTCGCTTTTTGATCGGCAGTGAAAACAAAATAATCCTGAAAATCGAAGTTCCCGTAAGACAAGTCTCCGTTGCTGCGGACTCCGAGTTTTAAGGTTGTCGCATTAGTGCGGGAGGCATCTCTGTCCTGATGATGAAGTACCTCAATCGTGAAATCAGAGTATTGTCTTGAATTCGGATTGTTTGTGACTACGATGTAATATTTTCCTCCCGGAAGAATAAGTTTTTCATGGCCTGTATTTCCGTCAAAATCGTTGTCGGAATAATACATGGTGTCATCAGAGAAGGCCATGAGAACCAGATCGGCGTCGTCGGAGGAAAGATTTACTTCCGAAAGGCCGTCTTCGGGGATAGAAACGCTGTAAACATATGACAGCGCGTTATTGTCCGGGTCTATGAATGATTCGTCAACAGCTTTGTTTGATGAAAGGGTAAGCTTGTCGTCTTCGGGGACTGTTTCAAAATATACGTTGAAAAAAATTTCTGTCGTGTCAGTTATCTGATAAGGTCTTACGACGATCAGAGGTTTTTCCTTTCCTGAATAATATAGCAATTCCTCTATGCCGAGATTTCCTTCAAGATCGTAATCGGATTGCAGTATGTAAGAAAGAGGATTTTCCGGGGAATATAATTCGAGCATTATGTCTTCGCTGGCTTCTGCTCTGACATATATCAAATTTGACGACGCGTCGTAGTTTTGAGGGATGAATATCTGGATTGGTTCTGAAAGATTGAGATTCCCCGACAAATTTTCCATATCGTTTATATTTCTTTCCGCGACTGTTATCATGCCGGAGGTTTCAATAAGTTCGCCGGTTTCATAAAACCAGGCGAGAACTTCGAAATTTTTTTCTTCAGTAAGGGCAGAATATGGATTGACTATTAAATAATAAGTTCCCGGCGATTGTATGGTAAAAACCGCCTGTTCAGTACCCGTGTTGCCTCCGGCGTCTATGTCGACAACGGCAGGAGACATATCGAGGAAATAAGTGTTGGGGCCTCTGCCGGTTAAAGTGAGATCAGTATTATCGTCAGACGCTTTGACGACGACTGAAAGATACCCGCTTCTTTGAGCCTCGAAGGAGAAATACAGGGGTTCGTCCTTAATGGAATATGTTCCGGGTCCGCCAACGGGAAGCTGATTAACCGTCAATGACGTCAATGCTATTAAAAGTAAAAAATTCATTCGATCCTCCTTTTTTACAGTATGAATTCTACTTTAAAATATATTTCAATAAAAATGTATTTTACACGCAAAGAAAGTGGAAGGACAGCTGTTTCGTCAGAAAGAAAGTTTGTAGCCGATTTTTCTCAGAAATTCGAATCTCTTCTTTCTTTCTTCATTGTTTTCAAAACCTTTCGGTGAATTTCCATCGGCGACTCCGATGATGGCCTTTCCTTTGCCGGCTGATGCGACAATAACGTGAACAGGATTTGCAGTTGCGCAGTATATGTTTGTTATCTCGGGCAGGTTTTTCAGTGAATTTAAAAAATTTATTGGATAGCAGTCTTTGACGAAAATTATGAAAGAATGGCCTGCTCCCACCGCCATTGCGTTTCGCTGCGAAAGATCGAGCAGTTCTTCATCGTTGCTTTCGGACCTGATTAAAGCCGGATCCGAAGCCTCGCAAAACGAGACGGCATACTTCACTGCAGGGACGGCTTTCAGGATCGCTTCGGCTATATCTTCCGGAGTCATTATGAAATGAGAGGACCCGATAACTAAATTGAAACCTTTTCCGTTCTCAATTTCAACCGCAGAAATTTCCATAATATGCCTCCTTTGCGTTTTATTTTGAATTAATGAGGCTTTGCGCGTAATCGAGAGCTTCTTTTGTCACGGTCTTGCCGCTTGCAAGTGCCGCGACGGCTTTTACACGTTCGATAGATTCGTTTGCGTATGTTATCGCGGTTTCGGATGATCCGCCTGAAACATTTTTGTTGACTACGATGTAATGATCTGCGAACGATGCTATCTGCGGGAGATGCGTTATGACGATGACCTGCCGCTGACGAGACATGTCGTGAAGGTACTTTCCGACCGACCTTGCTGTTTTGCCGGAAATGCCGATGTCTATTTCATCGAACACAATGACGGGGAGAAGCCTCTGCTGCATAGTTGTCGCTTGAATAGCCAGAGCGATCCTCGAAAGTTCTCCTCCGGAGACAACTTTGGAAAGAGTGTCCATTTTGAGATCCGGATTTGCGGAAAACAGGAATTCGACTTCGTCTCTGCCGGTTTCGTCCAGGAAAACATCTTCGATTCTGTGATCGCCGGATTTTTTTTCGTTGATTTCGACTTTGAACCTGGCTCCTTTGAAGCCGAGGCTTTCCAGCATTTCGCATATTTGATTTGTCAGTTTTAAAGAAGACTTTTTCCTTCTCTCGCTCAAGGCGGAGGAAAGATCATATACTTTTTTTTCCAAATATGACAAAGCTTCTTTCGCTTGACGGATCGTTTCTTCTGAGACTGAAGAAGCGGAGAGAATATCCTGCAGTTCTGTTCTGCGGTTTATCATGTTTTCAAAAGTACCGCCGAATTTTCTCATTGCTGTATGAAGTAGATCCCGGCGTTCTCTCAGGGAGCCCAGCTTTTTGGAATCGTATTCGAAATCAGACATCTTTGTTAAAACTCTTTCTATTTCCTCTCTTGCCAAAGAAAGCTGTTCTATCAGGCTGTTCAGCTCATCGTAAGAGGTATCTATTCTTGAGAGCTGAACGGCTTCATTGTGGAGTTTTTTTATCGTTGAAAACACACCGTTTTCAGACGAGCAAACCAGATCCTCGCAGTTCAGAAGATGAGTTTTGATCTTCTCGTAATTCTCAATTTTTTTTATGGAAGAATTGATGTCTTCCCATTCGCCGCTTTTTATATCCAGGTCGTTCAATTCCTTGAGCTCATATTCCGCGAGTCTTTTCCTCTCATCTCCTGCCAGTTTTTCTTTTTCAAGCCTTGAGAGTTCTTTAATCTGAATACGGTATCTATCGAAAAATTCTTTATAGGCGCTGAATATGGCGTCGTTTTCTGAAAAATTGTCGAGATATTCGTGAAAAAATTCCGGCCTAAGAAGTTCCGAAATTCTGTTCTGGCCGAACATCATAACTGTCTGCGACGAGACTGATCTGACTCGTTCTACGCCGGATTTTTCACCGTCTATAGTTCTGGGCGGCCTGCCTTTTCTCTGAATTTTTATTTCCAGGAAGATCTCTTTTCCCGAGTTGTCCGTCAAAATTGTCTTTATTTCAGGAGGTGCGGCGTCTGATCTGAAAGATCTTCTGTCACTTTCATGTCCCAGAGAAAGAGAGATCGCG
This sequence comes from candidate division WOR-3 bacterium, assembly GCA_016934535.1. NCBI lineage: Bacteria > Pseudomonadati > Caldifarciminota > Caldifarciminota bacterium. The sequence goes on along the minus strand of JAFGSQ010000016.1, from coordinate 51,659 downwards.
TCGAAAATCAACGATTTTCCGGCACCTGTTTCTCCGGTGATGATATTGAGACCCTTGTCGAAATGAATTTCGGCATTTTTTATGGTCGCCACGTTTTTTATGTTTATGGATTTAATCATCGTGTATGCTGAAATAATAGCATTTGGAACTGTTCTTACAGCCGCCGCAGCTCGTTTTCATTTTCGTGTCTCCGAGCTTCAGTTTCGAGCGGAGAGTCGAAAAATAGTCGACGCTTTTGAGTCTGAGAAGAGTTGTGTAAGAATCAGATTTCGCGATTTCAATTTCATCGCCCTTCGAAATGTTTTTTGCTGTTTGACCGTCTATCGCTACAAAAGCGGATTCACTGCAAAGGGTAATTTTTACTTTTGAGTCCGGAGGAATAATGATCGGACGCAGGGAAAGAGAATGGGGGGATATTGAATTTATGATTATAAGGTCCATGTCGGACTGAACTATCGGACCTCCTGCGGAAAGCGAATAAGCCGTTGAGCCCGTAGGAGTGGAAATTATAACCCCGTCACCGACTATTTCAGTCAGGAAGTTACCGTTGACGAACGAAAGAAGGTGAATGACCCTGAACGACATCCTCGGCATTACCACTACATCGTTCAGAGCATCAGAAGTGCCGTCTACTCTTAGATTGATCCTTCTTTCGAGTCTGTAATCTCCTCTTGCGAGTTCTTCGAGAGAAAGGTCAGTGTCCTGCGCTTTAATGTCGGCAAGAAAACCGAGATTTCCGAGATTGATGCCGAGCAGGGGGATGTCTTTGTGCCGGACTGTCTTGGCGGCTTTGAGCATGGTCCCGTCGCCGCCGAGGGAAATCACGAGGTCCTCTTCATCGTTCGGGATTTCACCGAAGAATGTCGTTACACCCCTTTTTGAGAGAAAAGAAATGATTTTCTTCATGACCGGAGCGTAATCCTTATTTGGGTTGGCTAGAATTCTGACGAATTTGAAGTCCATTCCATCCTCTTTCCGCCTTTATTTACTGGCGATAACGATTCTTGTTATTCCCGATAAGTCTTTTTCTCCGTGAACAGAACGGAAACCATTTCCGTACAGTATTCTCCTGGCTCTGTCGAACTGATCCTCTCCGATTTCAGAGAATAAAAATGATCCGTCGGGAAGAATCTCCTGCGCCTGCTCCGACAGATTTCTGAACTGTTCCAGTCCGTCAAATCCTCCGTTTAATGCAGATTCAGGTTCGTTTTCAATAATTTCCGGATCGAGTCCGGCGAGTTCCGGATAAGGGACGTAGGGGGGATTGGCTACGACGGCGATAATGTCGTTTCCAGGTCTCAATGATTGTAAAGTGTCGGCTCTTACGAGCGAAATTTTTTGTGACAGGTTCCCGTGTGACAAAAGGTTTCTTTTCTGCCATTTGACCGCTTCAGAGGATATCTCAATCGAAATTATCTCGGCAAAGGGCAAGTGTTTTGATAAGCACAAAGACACGGCGCCCGAGCCGGAGAAGCATTCGATTACTTTCCCTTTTTTATCCTTTAAAAACTTTTCTGCCGTTATTGCGAGAATTTCCGTTTCCGGTCTCGGTATAAATACCCCGGGACCGACTTTGATGTTTAAACCGAAAAATTTTTCGGTTCCCGTAATGTATTGTCTCGGAATTTTCTGGACTCTTTTTTTCAAATATTCATAGTACAAGAGAGTTCCGGATTCTTTTATACATTTTTCACTGTTTTTAAGCAATTCGTCTATGCTCATACCCGAAGCGTGAGACAGGAGGTAATATGCTTCGTCTAAAAAGTTTTCAATTCCTTCCGATTGGAGTTTCGCGGATCCGTCTTCAATTAAATCAGCAATATTTCTCATCTCTTATCAAAGACCTATAGACATTATTTTTCTGTTTTGCTCGTCTTCGAGAAGCATTGATATAACGGGGTCGAGATCTCCGTCGAGAACCTCTTCAAGTCTGTGTATGGAGAAATTGATCCTGTGGTCGGTGACTCTTTTCTGAGGGAAATTATATGTCCGTATTCTTTCACTTCTGTCGCCGGTTCCGACCTGCGCTTTTCTCTGACTGGAAATTTTTTCTGTTTCTTCGTTCAGTTTTATATCATATATCCGGGCCTTGAGAACTTTGTAGGCTTTTTCCCTGTTTTTTATCTGGCTCCTTTCGTCCTGACAAACAACAGCCAGACCCGTTGGAATGTGCGTCAGTCTTACCGCCGTGGAAAGTTTGTTTACATTCTGGCCTCCCGGTCCGGACGCGTGGAAAAAATCCATTTTTATATCTTTCGGGTCGATCTGAATTTCGACTTCTTCGGGTTCGGGAAGTATGGCGACAGTAATTGTCGAAGTGTGAATTCGGCCGCCTGATTCGGTCGCAGGTACGCGCTGAACCCTGTGAACTCCGGATTCGAATTTCATTTTTCTGAACACGTCTTTTCCGGAAACGGAAAATACGCAGTCTTTGACGCCTCCGAGCTCGCTTTTGTGTATGTCTATCAAGTCGAATTTCCAGGAATTCAATTCAGAAAATCTCTGATACATCCTGAACATGTCGCCGGCGAAAAGAGCCGCTTCTTCACCTCCTGCCGCCGGTCTCAATTCAACTATGATGTTTCTGGAGTCGAGGGGATCTTTCGGGACAAGACAAATCATTAATTCTTCGGTTTTTCTTTTTATTGAATCTTGCAATTCTTTTTCCTCGGTTCGTGCGAGCGCCAGAATTTCTTCGTCATTTTCTGAAGATATGATCCGGGTTACATCCGAGAGTTTTTTCTTTAAATCGTTTATCTCATCGTTTAAATATATTATTGGATCAAGTTCGGATTTTTCTTTGAGAAGGCGGAGATATTTTTTCTGATTCGAGAAAATCGCAGGGTCCGATATTTCGTCATTTATGACAAGATGTTTGGATCTCGCCTTTTCAATAAATTCGGTGAGTTTTATGTTTTCAGGAAGCATTGCCGGATTCTTCTACGGAAGCTTTCAGAGCAGATATGCTCACTTCCATTTGTTTGCAATCCGGCTGCTTTGTCGTCAGTTTCTGCATCAGCAGTCCGGGATAGACAAGTATTCTAAAAAAAGGATTGTTTGCGTGTTTTGATCCGAGTCTGTTGAATTCGTAAGCCAAACCGGCTATGAAGGGAATGTAAAAAAGATGAACCAGCGTCCTGTTCAGCGGGGTGTTTGAAAAATGAAAACGATTAAATATGATGGTGTCGAAAAGAGCGCTGATAATGATTGCGAGAACTACCGTGACCAGGATCAGGCTTGTGCCGCATCTCGGATGTTCCTTGTTGTACGTCAATGCGTTTTCAGGAGTGAGATCATGTCCGGATTCGTAACAGTATATTGCTTTGTGCTCCGCTCCGTGATACTCAAAGACTCTTCTGACGTCTTTCAAGAACGAAATTGCTACAACATACAGTATAAAAAATGTCAGTCTGAATGATCCGACGATAAGATTCAGAAGAAACTGATTGTCTTTGTAAATTCCCGGGAAAATGTATTTCGACGCGAGAAGAGGAAGACTGAAAAATACGAGAATCGCGGCTAAAAGCGAGAGTATCATGATTAAATCATCTTTCCAGGTTTTCTTCTGGTCCTTCATTAGTATCTGAGACGACATTTCGAGGGCTTTGTATCCGAGAAAAACTGTCTCAAAGAGAACCACGAAACCTCTCACGAGCGGCAGTCTTAGTAAAAAATGTTTTTCGAGGAAGGATTTTCGGTTCCATTTTTTTGTCACTATGGTGTCGTCGTCCTGACGTACCGAAAGCGACCAGCTCTTAGGAGTGATCATCATCACGCCTTCCAGAATCGCTTGTCCGCCTACTTTAACTAAATTCATATCTGCTGTTTCAGTTTTTGAGAATGATGACGGTGTCGACGGCAGTGTCAGAAACACCGTTTGGATTGGCTACTTCGAGAGCGATTATTTTAACTAGCGGAAACGACTGATTCGTGTCGAGCGAATAGGAGATTGACGGAGGCGATGTAAGAATACTGTGCAAACTTGTCCAGTTTTCCCAGAGGATCGAATCAGGATCCCGGTCGAAATTCCAGGATATTCTCGCCCACAAGTCCGCGGCCGGTACTCCCGAACAACTGCTTCCTTCAGCGTCTATCGTGAAAACAGCATTCGAAATATAGGCCGTCTCAGGTCTTACGTTGAGGACGGCTACAGGTTTGCTGTGCGGTGAGAGGGGATCTTTGCTGCAGGATACGACAGATGTCATAGCAATCAGGATTAGCAAATTCGTGCTGATTTTCAAGCCGTCTCCTCGTCTTCGAATTTGTTTTTAAGTTTTATGTATCTGATGAATTCTTTGAGTTTATCCGTGTTGACTTTCATATTATCGCCTTCGTAGATGATGACTTCTGATTCTTTCAGATTATCGATGATTTTTTTTGCAGTCGCGTCTTTTATGCCTACGCTTGCCGCTATTATTTCGGCGTCAATGTTCATGGACACGATCGCGCCGTCGGTAAATCCGTCCGAAAAATTTTGGGCTTTTGTGAGCAGAATCGTGGCGAACCTGAGTTCGTCATCCGGAATAGCGAGAAGTTTGAATTGATTGGAAGTGACTCTGAGTCTGGAGATCAATTCATTTACGACGAATTCGATGAAGGGATTTTTCCTAATGTGTGAAACGAAGGCTTCTTTGTCGAATATGACCAGTTCGACATCTGTGTATGCTTCGGCGCTCGCCGATCTGGGGGATTGGTCTAGAATGGCCATTTCTCCGAAAAAATTACCTTCTTTTATAACCGCCAAAGTGTGCTGAATTCTGCCTGTCAGTTTATAAATTCTTACGTTTCCTGATTTGATGAGGTACATTTCATTCCCGGTTTCGCCTTCACTGAATATCAATTCGCCTTTTTTGTAGATGATTTTTTTTTCGGTTGATTCGCTTGCATCCGTTTTCATTATGTTTCCCTGATGAGTTACAACACTTTGAATTATCATTCAATTAACGAAAAAATGCAATCGTTAATGAATGAGCGAACTGCCATAAACTTCATGAGAGCACCGATCCAAGGGCAATGGAATTGAGTTTTGTTTTCGGTTCGTCAGATCTTGACAGCATGACAACGGGTTTAGTCGTGCCGAGAATTGCTCCTGCCGCCTGCGCTGAGGCGAAATATATCAGGGATTTTGCGAGCATGTTTCCTGCAGACATCGAAGGTACCAAAAGAATATCAGCGTCGCCAGCGACTGGAGATAAAATGTTTTTGTGGTGTGCCGATTCTTCTGAAATGGCCGCGTCTATCGCGAGCGGTCCGTCTACAATACAGTTTTTTATCTGACCTGTTGAGTTCATCTTGCTTAATTGTGCGGCGTCAATGGTCTCAGGCTGTTTCTCGGAAACAGTTTCCACTCCGGCCAGAACTGCGACTTTGGGATTGTTTATTCCGAGTTTTTCGCACAGTTTGACCGAGTTTTCGAGTATCCGGATTTTTGTCGTCAAGTCAGGATGCTCGTTCATTCCTCCGTCCGTAATTATCAAGAGTTTGTGATATAGATTGAGAGATAAAACCGCCGCGTGACTTAAGACTTCCGAGAACCTGAGTCCTGTCTCTTTATCGAGGACGGCTTTTAGGAAATTCGAGGTCGGAATCAAGCCTTTCATCAGGAAGTCCGCTTCTCCTGTGCTGACTGCTTTTACTGCCTGATGCGCAGCTTGATACCGGTCTTTCACGTCTACGATTTCAAAATCATCTGGTTCAACGCCTTTCTTTTGTAAAATGCCGGTTATTTTGATTTTATCGCCGAAAAGTACGGGTGAAGTCAGGCCCATTTTCACTGATTCGATGAGGGCTTCCAGGACATTCTCATCTTCGGCACAGGCGACGGAAAGTATTTTTCTGCCTTTTGACAGGGCTATTTTATACAGATCGTCCATTTTTTCTGGCACAGTCTCCTCCTACGTTATGCTGGAGTCAGTCGGTAAAAATTAAATGAGCGTCGAAATCAATCAGTCAGGTTCATCCCTTTTTCCAAAGCGCTTTTGTTTATCTCTATGAGGTTTTCGCGGGAGATGTGAGTCTTAAAAGCGTCGAATACTGCGGTTTTATCGATTAATCCTGTCAATCCAATGAGTGCTCCGAGTATCAGCGAGTTTGTCACTTTCGTGTTTTTAAGTTCTTTATCGGCTATTTCGCTGAAAGGCTTTGCCAGAACCTGGACGTCTTTCCTCGACACGCCTTTTTTGACAAGCGTCGTGTCTATTATGATCAAACCGCCTGGCGCGACGTCTTTTTCGAATTTTTCCAATGAAGGCTGGTTCATGGCAATCAGTATGTCGGGTTTGTCGACGCTCGGGTTCGAGATTTTTCCTGATTTTATGACAACGTGGCAATTCGCCGTACCGCCCCTCATTTCAGGGCCGTATGAAGGGATCCAGGTCACTTCTTTGCCTGCGAGCATCGCGGATTCGGCGAGAAGTACACCGAGCATCAGAATTCCCTGTCCCCCGAAACCTGCTATTTTGATTTTGGGATTTTCGAATATTTCTTTTTTCGGTTTTGGCTCAGGGTAAACGTTTACCTGCGTTTCGAACTCAAGAGCTTCTTTAATTTTTTTGTTTTCCCACAAAGGTCTTATGATTTCCCGGGGTGTTCTTTGTGAAGACACGTCTTTGAAAACACCGACAGGAAAATACGGCAACTGATTTTCTTCAATCCATTTCAGGGAGTCGACGGGTGTTACTTTCCAGCCGGAAGGGCACTGGGAGAGAATTTCGACGAATGAAAATCCTTTATTTTCCATCTGAATCTGCAGAGCTTTTCTTATTGCTAGTCTGGCTTTTATTCTGTGCTTGGTGTCGTGAAGGCTCACCCTTTCGACGTAAACCGGAGATTCAAGCTGAGATATCAATTCAGCCATTCTCAGAGGGTGACCTTCGTTTGCAGGATTTCTTCCGTACGGTGTGGTGGTCGTTTTCTGACCGACCAAAGTGGTCGGAGCCATCTGTCCGCCTGTCATTCCGTATATGCTGTTGTTGACGAAAAATACGGTTATGCTTTCCCCTCTGTTGGCTGAGTGGAGTATCTCGTTTCCGCCTATCGCCGCGAGATCGCCGTCGCCCTGATAACTTATCACCACGGAATCAGGCCGGGACCTTTTTATTCCGGTCGCTACAGCGGGAGCCCTTCCGTGGGGAGCCTGCTGATGTCCACAGTCGAAGTAATAGTATCCGAAGACGCTGCATCCGACGGGACTTACCCAAATTGTTTTACCGGCGATTTCAAAATCTTCTATCGCTTCGGCAATGTATTTATGTACAATGCCGTGTCCGCAGCCGGGACAGTAATGAGTGGTTCCTTTGTCGGGGCTGGGATTTCTGAAAAATTCGTCGTAAAAACTTTTGGGTTTTCTCAAAACTTTTCCCATTACTTCCTCCCCGTTATTTTTTTGACCTGTTCAAGTATTTCAGCCGAAGTTGGAACAATACCGCCCATTCTTTTGTACAAATATATTTCTGTTTTGCAGTCTGTCTGGAGTCTGATGTCATCGAACAACTGACCATCTGACATCTCTACTACAAGGATATTTTTTGTTTTTTTGGCGAGTTCTTTAAGTTTTTTCCCCGGGAACGGCCAAAGAGTTATCGGCCTGAAAAGGCCGGCTTTTATACCTTCTTTTCTCGCGATTTCAGTGACGTCTTTGAGAATTCTCGACGTTATTCCGTAACCTATGAGTATGATTTCAGCATCGTCTGTCATGAATTCCTCAAACGCGGTTTCATTCTCTTCAATCTTTCTGAATTTATCACCGAGCCTTTCGATGTGTTTTTCCATTTCGGAGGGTTCCAGATAAATCGAATTGATTATGCTGCGCGAAAATTCTTTGGTTCCCTGTGTTGACCATGGTTTTTTAGGAAGGTCTTTTTGGGGAAGCGGTTCGGGAAATTCCACGGGTTCCATCATCTGGCCGATGAACGCGTCAGAAAGAAGCACAACCGGAATTCTGTATTTATCGGCGAGTTCGAAACCCCTTATAGTCAGGTCGCACATTTCCTGTGCCGAATTAGGCGCCAGCACAATGAGATGGTAAGACCCGTGTCCGCCGCCCTTGACCGACTGATTGTAATCCGCCTGTTCAGGAGCGATGTTTCCGAGACCCGGTCCGGCTCTCATAACGTTGACTATCAGGCACGGGACTTCAGCTCCGACGGCATAGGAAATGCCTTCCTGCATGAGACTGATGCCGGGGCCGGAACTCGCGGTCAGTGTTCTCGCTCCGGCTCCTCCTGAACCATAGAGCATGTTTATTGAAGCGACTTCGCTTTCTGCCTGAAGGAAAGTCCTGTTGACCCTGGGAAAATAATATGCCGAACCTTCAGCTATTTCGGAAGCCGGCGTTATCGGGTAGCCGAAGTATGTCTCGGCACCGGCTAGGATTGCCGCTTTGACGACGGCGTAGTTTCCTTTTATCAGTTCTTTTGCCATTTTTTTCTCCTATTCTTTGTGATCTTTTGGATAAACTTCTATGGCGCCGGGTTCAGGGCATGTGTAAAAGCACGTCCCGCATCCTATGCAACCTTCGCCAGTATAAGCGGCGGGATGGAAGCTTTTTTCATTAAGATCGGGAGAAGCTACAAGGCAATTTTTAGGGCAGGCTATTATGCACAGTCCGCATCCTTTGCACAGTGAAGCGTTTATGACTACTTTGGGATAAGTTTCAACTGCGGTCATTTGGCCTCCTTTAAAACTTCTTTGATTGAATCAGCGTAATACTCGAGTTCTCCGTCGGTTCTTTTCTCAGTGACAGCTATGAGAATCTGTTTTTTTCTTTTCTTGTCGAAAATTCCGAGATCAATTCCGGCGATTATGTTTTTCTCCAGCATCTTTGCCGAAACGACGGAAGCGTCAACAGGCAATTCTATGGCAAATTCATTGAAAAAAGCGGAATCGGGGAAAACGTTTTTTATTCCATTAATTGCGGTCAGTGATGAATTCAGTTTTTGAGCGTTCTGGTGAGAACGCAGTGCGGCGTCTTCAAGCCCTTTTTTCCCCATCAGGGCAAGATAAACAGCCGCTCTGAGTGCGCACAGAGCCTGATTCGTGCATATATTGCTCGTTGCCCGTTCCCTCTTAATGTGCTGCTCTCTGGTTTGAAGGGTCATCACATATCCTGTGTTGCCCTTTTTGTCGGAAGTTTCACCGATTATCCTTCCTGGTATTGCTCTGATGTGTTCTCTTCTTGAGGTGAAAATGCCGAGAAGAGGGCCGCCGTATGACATTTCTATACCGAGAGGTTGGCCTTCACCTACAGTGAAATCGGCGCCGAATGCTCCCGGCGGTTCGAGCAGTGAAAGTGTAAGCGGATTCGTGTAAATCACCGACAGAACTCCTTTGGAGCGTGCTCCGACAATGAAATCGGCGATCGGTTCAATCGTCCCGAAAAAATTGGTGTAAGGTACCGCGACAGCAGCCGTATCTGTGTTCAAGAGTTTTTCCATCTCTTTAATGTCCGTCGCACCGTCTTCGTTTATCGGGCATTTGACCAGTTCGAAGCCGTGAGAAAGATAAGTCTCGGCAACTTTAAGAACCGAAGGGTGAAATGATTGGGAAATAATTATCCTGTTCTTCTTTTTTATTTTTGAACATATTATCAGAGCTTCAGAAAGTGCTGTTGCTCCGTCGTACATTGAAGCGTTGGAAACATCCATGCCCGTCAGTTCGCAGATCATTGATTGAAATTCGAAGATAACCTGAAGAGTGCCCTGGCTCACTTCCGGTTGGTATGGCGTGTATGCAGTGTAAAATTCGGGTCTCGATGATATGTGCTGAACAGCCGCAGGAATGTAGTGGTCATAAACTCCTCCTCCGGCGAAGCACAGTGTTTTGACGGAATCGCAGTTTTGAGAAGCGGTTTTTTGCATTAGTTTTATAAGTTCGCATTCGGTTATTCCTTTGGGCAGGTCGAAATGATCTTTGCACGGCAGGTCCGGTGATATGTCTTTCAAGAGAGAATCAAAATCAGTAAATCCGATTCTTTCCAGCATATTCTTTTTATCGTCATCTGTGTGAGGGATGTAGGGCATGCGTTCCTCTAATGAGCGCTTTCAAGCACCACCATTTTGTAATCTTCGGCGCTGAGAAGATAGGCTGGAGAAAATTCTTCGGAGGTTTCTATAACGGCTATCCATCCACCTTCGTAAGGTTCTTTGTTGAGCAAGGAAGGATTGTCCGGCAGAGCGACATTTATCTTTAGTATTTTGCCGTCAACAGGCGAAAAAATATCTTCTGCCGTCTTCACAGCTTCAACTGTGCACAGGGAATCGCCTTTTTTTACGATGTCTCCTTCGGCGGCGTGATACTCCAAATAGACAATGTCTGAGAGTTCTTGTTGCGCGAAATCAGTCAGTCCGATCGTGATTTTCTGGTTTTCAACTTTAACCCATTCGTGAGTTGCTGTGTAAAAAAGATCCGGCATAATTGTCGTTTCGGACATCGGTCCTCCTTCTTTTGATTATTACTTTTATTTGTGCGTTGCGTTTTTGTAAAAAGGCGGTTTGACGATGACCGCTTCAAATAATTTTGATCTGACGTCTATGTCAATCCGTGAATTTATCTTGTGATGGCCTGTTTTAACATATCCCATGCCTACGCTTTTGTCGAGAATTGGGGAATAAGCGCCGCTGGTCACTTCTCCGACAACTTCGCCGGCGGAATGTATGGCGAATCCTTTCCTGGCGACTCCTTTCCCGTTCATCACGAAATGAACAAGCCTTCGGTCCACTCCGTTTTGTTTCTGATCGAGTAAAACTTTCTTCCCTACAAAATCCTGTTTTTCAAGTTTTACCACCCATCCTAATCCTGCTTCCAGCGGTGTGGTGTCTTTTGATATGTCATTCCCGTAAAGGCAATAGCACATTTCGAGCCGCAAAATGTCTCTGGCGGCAAGGCCAACAGGGCATGCGGAAAATTTCTCTCCGGCGTCAAGAATTTTTTGCCAGAGAAAAGTAGACCTGTCTGCGGGGGAATAAATCTCAAAGCCGTCTTCTCCCGTGTAACCTGTCCTGGATATGATAACGGGCACATTTTCGATTTCAGTCCGGGCGCTCTGATAAAATCCGAGAGATCCGTAATCTATGTCGGCAATGTTTTGCATTATTTTTTCCGAAACGGGTCCCTGTAGCGCAAGTTGCGCCGTTTCATCGGATTTATTGGCGATCTCAACATCGAATCCTGCTGAGTTCTCAGTTATCCAGCTGAAATCTTTTTCTATGTTGGAAGCGTTGACCACGAGAAGGAAGTAATTCTCGAGTCTGTAGACAAGTAAATCGTCAACTATCCCGCCTCCGGGGTAGCACATGGCAGTGTACAGTACTCCTTTATCGGGCAGGTTCGAGACATCGTTTGTGACTATGAAATTGACAAAATCCGCAGCTTGCTTGCCCCTGATTTCGATTTCGCCCATGTGAGAGACGTCGAACAATCCCGCCGTTGTGCGGACGTTTAAAACTTCGGATACAATTCCGGCGGGATACTGGATGGGCATTTTAAAACCCGCGAACGGCACTATTTTTGCTGCATTTTTCAGGTGTTCTTCGTAAAAAGGTGTCGTCTTGAGTTCCGGTTCAGTCATATTTACTCCGTTCAATTCTTGTTGATTATAGGTCTGGCACAATGTATATTAGTATATTTAGAGCCTCAAAATTAGTCAACAAGTATCTGAAAATTTTACCTTGCTAGGAGAGGATATGAAAAGACTTTTTGGTTTGATTTTAGTCTTTGCGGCATTTTCAAGCGTTCAGGCGAAAGAGAGTGTCGTGAGAATCAGGCTTCACTCGGACGACGTAAGGCTTGAGTGCAGGAACATAAGAACGGTCCCGGACAGGATTGTCGGTCCGAGGCTGATAGAAACCGTTTTGACTGAAAGAATGATAGAGGAAGTGGAATCGAGAGGTTACGATGTAGAGATAATAGTAGATGATTACTCAAAATACCTGGACAGCCTTTTCAGCCAACCCGATTGGTCGGCTTATCACAGTCACTCTCAGACAGTAGCGTTCATCGAGAGTCTTGCCGTGTCAAATCCGAACATCGTGTCTGTTGAGACTCTCGGGTATTCGATTCAGAACAGAGTCATACAGGCAATAAAAATCACGGACAATCCTCATCAAAACGAATTTGAACCGGAGATACGTTTCGACGGCAATCATCACGGAGACGAAACTCCGAGCGTCGAAGTCTGTCTTTGGCTGGCTTACAGACTCTGTCAGGGATATGGAGCCAACCCCTATCTGACCAGCCTCGTCGACAACAGGGAAATATGGATTATTCCCATGATGAATCCCGACGGAAGGACCAATCTGACAAGGTACAACGCCAACGGTGTCGATATAAACCGCGATTACGGCTACATGTGGGACAGGGAGGGGTCCAGCACCAGCCCGTTTTCCCAACCCGAAAGCCGGGCTCTCGGAGAACTCATGAGATCAAGGAATTTTTCCTCGGCCGCATCATATCACGGTGGAACGGTCCAGATATCCCAGGCGTGGAGCTATCACTACGACGCTCCAAAAGACGCCGCCGTGTACGACAATTTGTGGGGCTACTATTCGGTGATCACAGGTTATTCACACGGACAGGGTTCCCACACGATGTATTATATAAACGGACCGACCAAAGATTACGATTACGGAGTTTCCGGCTGCATTGGTTCAACTGTTGAAATTTGTCTTATAAAAAACCCTCCGGCAAATTCGATAGAAGCTATCTGCAACAGGGAAGACAGTGCGATGTTCGTCCTGATTCAGAAAGCTTCACAAGGTATCGCCGGCACAGTGACGGACTCAGTGACGGGAAATCCTCTCTGGGCAAGCGTAAAAGTCCTGGAGATAGGTTGGCCCGTATATACTGACGCGGATTTCGGCGATTATCACAGATACGTTTTGCCCGGAACATATTCCATAAAAATTGAAGCTCCGGGATACAAACCCAAGACTGTGACGGGAATAACCACGACCGCGGACACCTTCACGAGAGTCGACGTCCAATTGGCTCCCTGGGACTCTTCCTATGCTTTCAAAATACCGATATGCAACGTTCCTAATTACAACGATCAAAACCACACCCTGACGGTAAACGCGCTTGGAGCGCCGGACGGCCAGTATCTTTCACTCGGTGTCAGATTTGAAACCGGACAAAGACAGGGATGGGCCGTTTTCGACATGGGACCTGACACACCTGTCAGGAACAGACCTGGACCGGACATGATCATATATGAAGGAAACGACGGAACTGCTGAAGCGTGCAGTGTTTACGTCGGCAACTTCCCGACTTGGTCCGGACCCTGGTTTTTTGTCGGAATGACCAGCGGTACATCAGGAATAGACATAAATTCCTCGAATTTAACTGAAGCAAGGTACGTCATGCTTGTCGACGACGGCAACGGTTCTTACACAGGCGGCACTCCGGGTTACGACTTAGACGCGATACAGGCATACTCTCTCCCTCAAAATGCAGCCATAATAATATCCGATCATTCTTTCTCTCCGGTTTGCCAGATGCCCGGCGACACTGTTTCCGCTGTCATAACTCTTCTCAACACCGGACTGTCCACCGGTTACGACATAGACGTGACCCTGTCTTCTTTGACCGCAGGTGTCACGGCTCTCGATTCTACGGCACACCTTGACAGCCTGGCTTCCTGTTCGACTGCGGTCGCGGGAGGATTTTCGGTTTACGTTGATCCCGCCGTTTCGGTAGGAACTCTCGTCAATTTAGAGGTTACTGTCGAATTGTCTTCGGTCGTTAACACTGTAGACACTTTAGGTTTTCTCGTCGGTTTTCAGGGGTTTATCGACTCGGTCGAAAACGGACAGGGAACGTGGACTCATTCGGGAACCAGTGATCAGTGGCACATAACCGAATACAGGTCTCACAGTCCGACTCACAGCTGGTATTGCGGTAACTCCGCCACGCACGTTTACTCGAACAGCGTCAACGCGAGTTTGATATCGCAGGACATGCTCGTCGGAAATGACTGCGTTTTCATGTTTTGGGAACGTTACAACACAGAATCGGGATGGGACACCGTATTGGTAGAGTATTCGCTGAACGGAACGACATGGAATACAATCAGTTCAAGATTTGGAACAGACAGTGTCTGGCACGAGACTTCATACGATTTGAACATGATACCTGTCGGCAGCACGGTAAAATTCAGGTTCAGGTTTCATTCAGACGGTTCGGTAACGCGTGAAGGCTGGTTCGTCGACGACATAAGAATGTACAATCCCCTCGGTGTCGAAGAAGAAATTGTCCTGATTCCCGAAAACCGTGTTTTGTCAATCAAGCCTTCTTCGCTTTTTAACAGAGGAACTGCTGTTTTTTACGTCACGGGAGCCAGCTCATCCGATCCTGCGGAGTTCATTTTGTTCGACATAACGGGCAGGATCATAAGAAGCGAGGATGTTTTTAGATCCGGACCCTTTGAAATAAATCTGACAGACCGCAGAGGGAATCTTCTTCCTCAGTCCAGTTATTTCGCGGTGTTGAAAAGAGGAGTAAATGTTTCAGTTTGCAAGTTCACCGTATTATAGGCGGATCTGATGAACTACAAGGCATTTCTCGAACACCAGATAATTCAGACCGGAGCAAATTGGATGGACGAGCAGGGAGCCGGAGATCCTGAGGTTTTGGTGATACTCGGTTCCGGCCTGTCCGGAATTCTAAGGCACTACTCTAAAATTGACCTCGAAATACAGATGAAAAATGTCCCCGGTCTTTTCGACCCGACCGCGCCGACCCACGAAGGCGTCATTTATTTCGGCGACCTTTGCGGCAAAAGAGCCGCGATTATGAACGGACGGCTTCATCATTACGAAGGTTTTGGGGAATGGGAAATCGTGCGGGCTCTCAGAATGATCGGCTGGCTGGGAACGAGAATGGTGGTGATAACAAATTCAGCCGGAGGTTTGAGAAAAGAAATGAAGGAAGGCGACGTCATGGTAATCACCGATCACATAAACCTTCAGTGTAAAAATCCACTGACCGGGCCTAATATAGACATATTTGGGCAAAGATTTCCGATGATGGCGCACGCTTACACTCCCGATTATATAAGAATTGCCGATGAAGTATCGAGCCTTTTGAAAATACGGTTACATTTCGGGGTATATGCCGCAGTTCTCGGACCGGCTTTCGAAACGGCCGCCGAGACAAAAATGCTCAGGATTTTGGGGGCAGACGCCGTAGGCATGTCGACAGTCTCGGAAGTGATAGCAGCCGTTCACATGGGAATGGATGTGCTGGGTCTGTCGGTTATAACAAACATCAACGATCCTGATTCAATGACTCCGGCAGACGAAGAATCTATGAACAAATACGCGACCGTCGGAGGAAGGACTTTGGAAGATTTGATTATAAATTTTCTAGAAAGAGCGAAAATAGGCTCAAAAGAACAGGAGTGAAAAAAAACTTTCCTGTCATAGTCATTCTGGGGCCCACTGCGAGCGGTAAAACATCAATGGCGGTAAAGTGCGCCGAAAAGTTTTCAGGAGAGATCGTCTCTGCTGATTCCAGACAGGTTTACGAAGGTCTCGATATCGGCACGGGAAAGGACATGGATGAATTAAAAAGGGTGAAATTTCATCTGGTGGACATAGTTCAGCCCGGCGAATTTTTCAATCTTAAAATTTTCCAGTATCTCGCATACAGAGCAATAGAAGATATTACGGACAGATCCAAGCTTCCGGTTATATGCGGAGGGACGGCTCTCTATCTGGATTGCATCCTTAACAGATACGAAATCCCCTCAGTCAAACCGGATCACGGAGCGAGAAAAAAACTCGACGGTTCCCGCGCGGGTTTAATTGAAGCCGCGAAAGAAGCGGGGATAGAAACTCCTGAGAGAATCGAAAAAAGAAAATTGCTGAGAAAAATTGAGATATTCCGAAGCGACGGCAGTCCGGGAGACGTTCCGGAGATCAGTCATCCTGACGCCCGTTTTCTGACAATAGGACTGAAGTTGGAGAGAAGCCTTCAAAAATCGATGATAACGAAAAGGCTTGAGATGAGAATAGAACAGGGAATGATAGACGAAGTGTACTTTCTCTGCGAAAAGGGAGTTTCCGAGGATTGGCTCAAGTCTTTGGGACTGGAATACAGGTGGTGTATCGGATATCTGAAAGGCGAATATACTTTTGACTTTTTTTTCAGGGGTTTGAGGTCGGACATTGTCGCTTTTTCAAAGCGGCAGAATTCCTGGTACAGGAGAATGGAGAAAAAAGGTCTAAAAATAGAATGGTTCTCTCCCGACGACCAAGATGCCGTTTTCGATAAAATCAGTGATTTCGTGTGACTTGAAGAGAAAAATTGCTGTTGTAATTCCGGCTTGCCGGGAGTACCCCTCGGTTTTGGAAACTATTGCTTCGGTTTCTGAAAAACTGACGGGACATGACGGCATAGTTATACTTGTCGTAAACAATTCCTGTTCAGCCCCTCTTGATGTAAAGAAAAATAACTTAATGACAATAGACTCGGTAAAAACTTGCTTTCCGGGAGTAACAGTTCTTGACAGATGCAATGAAGATAATTGTTTTTCTGAAAAAGAGGCCGGCGTCGGTTCAGCAAGGAAAGCGGGATTCGATGAGGCCTGCCGGTTCCTCGGCCCGGATGATATTATGATATCGCTGGACGCGGATGTAGCATTGTGCGAAGGTTTTTTCGGTCTCGTTCTTTCTGAGTACGATAAAGATCCCGCTCTTGCAGGACTCACAGTTGACACTGTTCATGAATTTCCTGAAGAAAATGAACACGCCGCAGCTCTGGTAAAATACGAGATTTACCTTCGTTATTATCATTACGCCCTTCTTACAACAGGTAATCCTTACATTTTTTGGCCCGTCGGTTCTTCCATGACTTTCCGGAAAAAGGCTTTTTTGGCCGTAGGAGGATTCAACAGAAGGAAAGCCGGTGAAGATTTTTATTTTCTGCGCAAACTCATCTATCATGGAAAAGTGAAACACGCTTCAGAGATTCACGTTTCGGCCTCACCGAGAATTTCGGTGAGGACGCCTTACGGTACGGCCGCTTCCGTCAGAGCTCTTTACGAGCACAAAAAGAACCTGAGCGTACTCCCTTCCCCCGAAATATTCGCTGAAATAGCCTGTCACTACAAAGAAGTGAAAAGATGGAGAGTTTTATTGCCTGAAAGCGGATTCAGTCCAACCTGCGGGAAAATCGCGGAATTTCTGAACCGCTACAGACACGATGAGGTCATCTCGTCGGCACTGTCTAATTCCTCCAACCCCCGCAATTTTATGAAAATGTACTACAAATGGTTCGATCCTCTCAGAATAAGGCAGCTTGTCAACTTTGACAAGCGGACCAAACCCCTGACGGCCGCTGTCGGAGAACTTTGCGGCATCTTTGAAGCGAACGAAAAAAAAATACTAGAAAAGTTAAGAATTACTTTGCTCCCAAAAAGTGATTTCTGAGACCGGGTCTTGTGTTTTATTTTTGGACGATATATACTTTTCACTCGCTGATATTGTAATTCGCTCACTACAAGAGGAGATTTATGCTCGAAAAAAAATATCCCGCAGAAAAAACCATGCCGGATTTTCCTACTATGGAAGAGAACGTGCTGAAATACTGGAACGACAACAAAACGTTCGAAAAATCAGTGGTTTCGAGAGGAGAAGAAAACGCACCCGACTATGTATTTTACGACGGGCCGCCTTTTGCCAACGGTTTACCTCATTACGGACACATCCTGACAGGTTTTGTCAAAGACATAGTCCCGAGGTTTTTTACTATGAAAGGGTTCAGGGTTCTTAGAAGATTCGGATGGGACTGCCACGGGCTTCCCGCCGAAATGGAAATGGAAAAAGAGGCGGGCATACACGGAAAAAAAGACATTGAGAAATACGGCATAGATAAGTTCAACGAGGGATGCAAAAAACTTGTCCTGAAATACGTCGATGAATGGGAACGTTTTGTCAAAAGACAAGGCAGGTGGGTCGAATTCGAGAACGCGTACAAAACTCTGGACACCGGATACATTGAGTCGGTTCTTTGGGCTTTTAAACAATTATACGACAAAGGACTTATCTACGAAAAAGACAGGGTAGTTTCTTACTGTTTCAGATGCGAAACACCGCTTTCGAATTTTGAAACGAGGATGGACGACGCGACGAGACCGAGGCAGGACCCTTCCGTCACTGTCAGATTTAAATTAAACAAACAGTTTTCAGGCAGGGACTCGTATCTTCTGGTGTGGACAACGACGCCTTGGACTTTGCCGAGTAATCTTGCCATTGCCGTTGGAGATGAAATTGATTATGCCGGAGTCGAACACGAAGGCTCCTTGTACATCATCGCCGAGAGCAGGATCAAGGAAGTGACTAAAATATTCAATCAAGATCCGAAAATACTGTGGAGGGGAAAAGGTAAAGACCTTACTGGAGAAACGTACGAACCTCTGTTCGGGTACTTCGGGAACATTGAAAACGCTTTCCGAGTGATAACAGGTGATTTCGTCGGGACGGAGGAAGGCACCGGCATAGTGCACATAGCTCCGGGTTTCGGAGAAGACGATCAGAAAGTTTGCGCGGACAACGGCATAGAAACTGTCTGTCCGGTTGACGCGGAGGCGAAATTTACAAATGAAATTGAGGATCTCTGCGGAATTCACGTATTCGACTCCAACAAGATAATTCTTCGACGACTGAAAGATGAAGGAAAGCTTTTGCTGCACGAGACTATTGAGCACAATTATCCTCATTGCTGGAGATGCAACACTCCGCTGATCTACAGGGCTATTTCATCCTGGTACGTTGATGTCACGAGAATCAAAGACGACATGCTGAAGACAAACCGGCAGATCAACTGGATACCTACGCACATAAAAGACGGACAGTTCGGTAAATGGATCGAGGGAGCGAGAGACTGGTCTATAAGCAGAAACAGATATTTCGGCGCCCCAATACCTGTATTCAAATGCGAAAATTGTGGAAAGAGGGAGGTTTTCGGTTCCGTAAAAGAAATCGAAACGTTTTTTAAAATTAGTGTCGAAGATCTTCACAGGCCTTACATTGATGCGCTTAAAACCCACTGCCCGGATTGCGGAGGCACCATTAAAAGGGTGCCCGAAGTTCTCGACTGTTGGTTTGAATCCGGCTCGATGCCCTACGCTCAAATCCATTACCCGTTCGAAAACAAAGAATGGTTTGAAAAAAATTTTCCGGCGGATTTTATTGTCGAGTACATAGCTCAGACCAGGGGCTGGTTCTATACTTTAAATGTCCTTTCGACAGCTCTTTTCGGTAAACCGGCTTTCAAAAACGTCATCTGTCACGGAGTAGTCCTCGACAAACAGGGCAGAAAACTTTCAAAAAAATTGAACAATTACCCTGATCCTATGGAGATATTCGACAAATACGGTGCGGACGCGATGAGGTGGTTCCTTGTCGCAAATCCTATTCTGAAAGGCGGAAATCTCATGGTCAGCGAAGGGGGAGACGAGATAATTTCCGTTTTAAAGGACGTCATGCTGCCGTTGTGGAATGTATATTATTTTTTCACGCTTTACGCCAACATTGATTCATATATTGCGAAAGAGTCTTTTGAAAGTTCCAATCCTCTCGATGTTTACATACTATCAGAATTGAGAACGACAGCCGAAAAGGTTGAAAACGAAATGACGGCATACGACCTTTTCGGAGCAACTGAAACACTGAGAGAGTTTATAGACTCTCTGACGAACTGGTACGTCAGAAGGAGCAGAAGAAGATTCTGGAAATCCGAAAACGACGAAGACAAGATTTTTGCCTTTGACACTCTTTACACTGTTTTAACTTCTTTTGTTATTATCGCGGCTCCGTTTCTGCCGTTCCTGACGGAATACATATTCAGATCCCTGACGAGAAAAGAGAGCGTTCATCTTGAAAAATGGCTGGATTGGCAAAGAATTCCGTATGACGGAAAACTACTTGAGCAGATGAGGAGTGTCCGTAAGATAGTTTATTTAGGTCATTCCCTGAGAAAAAAAAATTCGATGAGGGTAAGACAGCCGCTTTCTAAACTGCTGGTCTCTGGAGAGAAAGCCGGAGAATCGCTCGATTTTTCTGAAGTCATAAAGGATGAACTAAACGTCAAGGAAGTCCTTTTCGTACGCGATGCCAACGAGCTCGGAACGCCTGTTCTCAAAGTTAATTTGAAAGCCGCCGGGCCGAGATTAGGTTCTAAAATTCAAGCCGTGATAAAAGCGGGAAAAACGGGCAATTTTGAATTGACACCCGAAAAAACGGCGATTATAGCCGGAATCGAGCTTTCGGAAGATGAATTTTCCATCGAATGGAAATCCGGCGCCGGTAAAGACTGTATGTCTGAAGAAAACATGATAGTTTCGCTGGATCTTAACCTTGACGAATCTCTCATAGATGAAGGAAAAGCCAGGGAATTGATAAGACAAGTTCAAAACGCAAGATCGAAAGCAGGATTGAACGTTCAGGACAGAATCGACTTGTTATTAGATGTTCCGGAGAGCTGGAAAAAAGCTTATTTGGAACACAGGAAATTCATCGAGAGCGAAACCCTGTCAAACAGTTCAGCGCTCGAATCGCAAGTCAAGAAAGGATTTTTCACTCACGAAGAAAACGCTCTCGGCGAAAACGTGAAAATTCACCTGAGGAGAATCGGATAAAGTTCTCATGATTCAATACACTGTTATATCCGAAGAAGGAAAAGTTCTGTCGGTAAACAAAGGTTTTTCAAAGAAGTATTCGCTGAAAATCGGCGATGAAATTGACACGTCGTTTCCTTTTTATGAACAGGTTGCGGAATTTTTTTCGTTCGAAGATTTTGTCCATAAAGAAAAATTTATAGAAAATTTCGGGTACCTCGATATTTTTCCGACGATTCATTCTTCCAAAAAAGCCGCCCTTCTTCTTATCAACAGAGAGGATTTTTTCGAAAAAGCCGCTTTGACAGAAAACAGAAAAAAAAATGCAGTATACGACCTCATGAGATCATGGAAAAGAATTGTCGAAGAAGACGGGATCAAGGCAAAACTCGACAAAGCTGTTGAAGCCGCAAGCTGTATGGGCTGGGAGAAGATATTTTTCTGCTACACATGGAAGAACGAAAATTACTTTTCATCGCGGGGGTACGGCGAAGACGAAAAAAACGATATTTTATCCCGGCTTCCCTTCGATCTGCCCGTTCAGTTTGAGAAGAAACTGACCGAACTTTCCAAGATCGAAGGGATATATTACATCGTTCCGGGACACAGGAAATTCGAGGAAATCCTCGGCAGAAACAGAATAAGGCACTGGAATCCAGGATATCTGATAATAATACCGATGAAGCGAGGCAAGAACTCCTACGCAGGATGGCTCATGTTCGACGACCCCATGGCCAGCGATAATCCTGTGAGAGAAGACATCTTCAACCTCGTTGGATTTTTCCAGTCCGTAATTTCAGAACTCGACGTTCTTCAGACATCGTTGGAACTTATAAAGTCGCAAAAAGAAAGAGAAACGATTCTCTACGAGATAGCTCACGATTTGAAAAATCCAATATCGATTATCAGAGTGTACGCCGAAACTCTTCTGGGAGAAGAAGTTCAGTATGAAAAAATGAAATATTTTTCGCAAGTCATAATAGATAAATCCCGTCACATTCTTTCCATGGTCGAAGACATGCTTGAATTGTCAAAATTGCAGAATATTGAGCAACTGATTGATATCAAGGAGATAGATTTGAAAGACGTGGTCAGAAAATCGTTGCTTACCCAGAGTGATTTTGCGTATTCAAAGAATGTTGAATTTGAAATAAAACTGCCCAAAGGAAACGCTTTGGTAAAAGGTGACGACGGACTTCTCCAGCGCGCGATCGAAAACATTATTAATAACGCCATAAAGTTTTCAAATGAAAAAACGACAGTAGGTGTTTCCTTGACGGAAAGAGGGGACAAATGGGAAATTTCTGTGGATGATTACGGCATAGGTATATTGGAAGAAGATATGAAAAAAATATTTCAGAAGTTTTTCAGGTCAGCCGACGCAAAAAACTATCCGGGTTCGGGATTGGGTCTTTCTATTGTTGAAAGAATTGTCCATCTTCACGGCGGAGTGATATCAGTTCAAAGTGTTCCAGGCGAGAAAACTTCGGTCTCTCTCAAACTTCAAAAAAGAGAAGAAGCGTGAAAAAGAAAACGACAGTCCTGATAATTGACGATGACAGAGAGCTTGTCGACCTCGTCAAATTCAACTTTCAGCAGAGAGGATGGGAAGTTCTTACGAGCTATGACGGTATGGATGCAATACTTAAGATTAATAGAAACAAACCCGACATAATCGTTTCAGATATAAGAATGCCGGGAGTGGACGGGTTTTCTCTTCTCGAGACCATTAAAGCTGACGATACTTTGAGCGATCTCCCGTTTATTTTTCTGACAGGAGACGACAGGATAGAAAGCAGAATAAAAGGGCTCGGAGACGGCGCCGACGATTACATTATCAAACCTTTCGTGTTCGAGGAGCTTTTCGCGAGAGTTAAAACGCGTTTACAAACAGCTCACAGAATTAAAGAGCTCGAATCGAAAGGGCTCAGAGGAAGTTTTGACATTCTCTCTCTGTCCGACATACTGCAAAATCTGACTTCTGCCGGCAAAAAAGGAAAAATCACCGTAGAGACCGAATACTTTTCAGGTAATATATGGATAAAGGAAGGGAAAATAACCGGAGCCTCCATGCTAAACAGAAAAGGATGGGACGCTCTTTACACTTTACTGAGTCTGGAACAGGGTGTTTTCCAGTTCAGCGAATCCGACGAAGTGTCTGTTGACATGTCTGTGCCCATTGAAAAAGCTCTTCTCGAATGTGCCCGTCAGATGGACGAAGAGAAAAGAATCTTAAAGCTCATTGGCGGAAAAAACTCTGTTTATGCTGTAAATTCGGAAAACCTGGATCCGGAGGACAAAACCGGAAAGATGATCATCGACAAGATCAAGGAAGGATTCAATTACGAAGAGATAACCAGAATTCTTCCTTTTTCAAGTTACACGATAGCAATGAAGATATTTTCTATGATGTCGGAAGAATATATAAAGAAGTTCTGAACCAAATGAGAAAACTTTTTTTCGCCGGGATCGTCCTGTCGGTTTTTCCGTCTTTATTGAGGACCGCTCCAGCTTATTATTACGCTTCAAATTCCTGCGGTAAATGCACCGATTATTTTATGTGGCTGAAGACTCTCGAAGAAAAAGATCCCAGAATCCTTTTTTACAAAGTTGATCCTTATTCCGCATCCGGAAGAGAGTCATATCAGCTGAAATGGAACTCACTCGAAAATCCTGACGGAATGGATTATTTCAAGTTTCCCGCACTTTTCATAGGAGACACTCTTCTAACGGGCAATCTAAGGGACGACTCTTTGATCTTTTATTATTTTTACTACAGGAATCAGGAAGAAAACTCAGTTACGGTTCCAAATGAAAGCAATCTTCATTTGCTATCAACCGCACTACTCGGGTTGGCGGACGGAGTTAATCCCTGCGCTTTTACGGCGCTGGTGTTCTTGTTGTCTTTTCTTTCATTAAAAGGAAGAAATAAAAAAAACGTCGTTTTTTCAGGAATTTGCTACGTCACCGGCATTTTCTTTTTTTATTTCTTTTTCGGATGGGCGTCGTCTGTTTTTCTCGCCAGAAATTTCTCTTTTTTCCCTTGGTCAGCGCTTTTCGTTAAAATACTTATAATCGGGTTTTGCCTTGTTACGGCGTTTATTCAGTTGTTGGACGCGTTTAAACCAGCAGGCAGGCTTTCGTCCCTTTCCCAGAAAAGCGTTCGTAGAATCCATAACATCCTCAGGATTAACAAAAACGCGCTTTTTTTTATATTTTTCCTCGTGGGCATAGCAGTTTCTTTTTCAGAGCTTCTTTGTACGGGTCAAATTTACATTCCGACAATAGTCATGATTTCGCAAGTGACTTTCAAAACAGCCGCATTGCTTTTGATTTACAACGTCATGTTTGTTTTACCTCTTCTGGCGATAATTATTTTGTATTCGTTCACTTCGGATCTGAGTCCTGTGCAGAGGTTCGTTCAGAGAAATTTTAGGATTTTCAAAATAGCCGTTGCTGCTGTAATCCTTTCTCTCGGTACGTTAGTTCTTTTACAGATACTAGTCTGATTCGCTGTACATATTCATTATTGAGAGAATCTGTGATTTGTCTTTAAGGAAAGCCTCGGTGAGTTCAGGATCGAATGAAACTCCTTTTTCTTCCTGTATAATGCCAAAAGATTTATCAGTCGAGAAAGCATTCTTATACGGTCTGGGTGAAGTCAGCGCATCGAATACGTCCGCTATTGAACAAATCCTCGCGTAAAGAGGGATGTCTTCGCCTTTCAGGCCGAATGGATATCCTGAACCGTTGTATTTTTCATGATGATAAAGCGCAATTATGCGCGAAGTTTCGAGTATGGTGTTCTTAGAATTTTCTAGTATTTTCGAACCGTATATCGTGTGTTTTTTCATTTCTTCCCATTCCTCGTCAGTCAGCCTTCCGGGTTTGAGGAGAATGTGATCAGGTATTCCGAGTTTTCCGATGTCGTGCATGGGTGCCGCATGAAATATGAGCTCTGTTTCCTCAGGCGAAAGAGAGATGTTTTTGGCTATCATCAGTGTGTAATTACTCATCCTTTTTAGGTGGTTGGCCGTGTCCGAATCTTTGAATTCAGCGGCAACTGAAAGCCTGAAAATAGTTTCGTAATACGATTTTTTAAGTTCTTCCGAGTACTTTACGTTTCTCAGGGCGACAGCGGCCTGCGAGGCGAGTGAGAGAGTGAGTTCGACAAGATGATCGGGGAAGGGTGTAATGTTCCCTTCGTCGTCGCGCCTGTTGATCAGCTGTAATACACCGAGTATGATCCCGGAGGGTTCTTTCAGAGGCACGGTGAGAATTGATGTCGTTTTGTAATCCGACTTTTCATCGAATGACCTGTTGTGTTTGAACGGGTATTTCTTATCTATGTCGTAAGCGTCCGCAATGTTGACAGTATTGCCTGTCAGCGTGACGTAACCTGCTATGCTTTGTGTAGATATCGGCATTGAGACTTTGATGTAATTTGTTTTTACTGCGTTGTCTCCAGCTCTTTCAGAAAGTTTTTGATTTTGGCTCACGGTCAGTTCCAGCATGTCTCCGTGGACGGTATAAAGCGTTCCGCCGTCGCAATTCGTGAATTCTCTCGCTTCTTTAAGGATGTAGTCGAAAAAAACATCGAGGTCCCTGATGGCAGAAAGAGAAATTCCTATCTGGTTGAGTCTGTAAAGTAATTTGACCATGTCAATCATAATATTTCTCCGCACTTAAAGGAAATCTGCCGTAAATCTTTTCGAACATTTTTCTGAGTCTGGATTTTATTTCTTCGGGTTTTTCTTCCTGATTTTTGAATACGGTGATGTCTATATATTTGTACCCCTTTTTTTTCAGAGACAAGGAAGACTCTCTTGTTTTTTCGTGACAACCGGATTCGCCGCAGTCAAAATATATAAAAGGGGGCGGAAGAGCGGAATCGCCGGGATGAGATGCTGTCAAATCAGGATCATATTCATCCAGCGATTGGCAGACTATGCCCGAAAACACCTCCGGATGATTAAGCCCGGTTTTAAGGGCAAAAGAAGCGCCTTCCTTGAAACCGCCTATGGTCCTGTATACAGGATTTCTTTTCGTTCGGAATCTGGATTCAATTTCGTAAACAATAAAACTTGCGAAGTAGTTTTCCATCATTTTGCTGAATACCCCTCGTTTTGAAAACAGTTCTTCTTTGCCTATTGGTCTTCCCGATTCAGTTACTTCGGAACTGACAAGAACTATCAGAGGAAATTCGGTTATCGAGTTTTCCGACATGAGTTTAGCCGGAAGTGAAGGCAATTCGAAATGAGTCGCGTAATGATCTCCGCACGCCAGCAGCATAAGAGGATAGGATGAGAGGTTTCTGTCGTAGTCGGGGGGAATGACAATCCAGTTTCTGACAGTTATTTTGAATCCTTCAAAACCAAATTCCACGTCGAACATTTCGGTCCTTCCGTTGGGCCAGGATGGTTCGCTCGAAAAAAAAACTACGGAATTCATACGCGAATTCATGCTTTCTCCGGTTGTTCCATCCCACTCCACGTTGTGGTTCAGTGGGTCTGGAAACCAAATGCAGTCAGATTCAAATTTGTACAGAACTTTTTCCGTTCCGTTAAAATTTCTGACGGCCAATCTAATATTGCCGTTGTAGTATTTGCCAAGAAAACCATCCCTTTCCCAGCCGGTCTCAGAGGTTCTCAGGTAAATCGTTTTATCTTCAATGGAGGGGCCGTCGCCTATCCATGCGAATAAAACTGTACCGTCCTTCGAAGATAGCGGAATTTTTTTCTTTGAAACAAGGTTCTTCAGCGTCTTTGTCATTACAGCCTGTCTTTGCTCAGGGTCTTCCTGACCGTTCAAATAATCAACGAGCTGAAAAAAATCACTGAAGTCCATAAAACTCCGAATAGGCTTTTAAAATTGCAAGTATTAATTTATAATTTTAAGCATAAAAACTGTAAAAGCCAACGATTTTAAAAAAAAATCATCGGAGACAAAATGGTAGAATTATCTTTGGGCTCAAATGCGGTGCTATCCAGATTGAACGAGGTATTCAATGCTTCGGACGGATATTGCAGGAACATTCTTTCTGTGATAACAAGAAAAATCCCGGGATCTCAGTACACAGGATGGATGGATTGTAAAATGTCTGATCTCCTGAAAAAAGACATTGTCGAACATTCGGAACAAATACGGGATAAATTCGAAAAAGTAGTGATCCTGGGTGTGGGAGGTTCTTATCTGGGCTCAAAAGCGTCGTTGGATTTTCTTTGCAAAGACGGCGGTCCCGATATCAGTTTTTGCGGGTATAATCTTTCGCCGGACACTTACATAAAACTGCTGGGTGATGTAAAGAAAAACAGGACCGCCCTTATAGTTATAAGCAAGTCGGGAACAACTATTGAACCTTCTGTTTCACTGAGGATATTTTTGAGCGAGTTGTCGAAAGATCGGGGCAACAGTGTTCACGTCACTGCAATTACAGACTCATCCAGGGGTGTTTTAAAAAAAATGGCGACAGAAAATAATTGGAAAACATTTTCTGTTCCGGACGATATAGGAGGAAGATTTTCGGTCATAACACCTGTCGGTCTTCTCCCACTTGCTATAGCCGGAGCCGACATTGAAGCTTTTTCAGAATCGTTCCGCAAGGGAAGAGACAGATATACCAATCTTGAATTCGCTCGAAATCCTGCGATGGTGTATTCTTTCGCGAGATTCAATCTGTTGATGATGGGCTTTCTGAACGAGCTGTTTGTCACGTGGCAGGAGAGGAGCAATTATTTGGGTTTGTGGTGGCAGCAACTTTTCGGAGAATGTGAAGGCAAAGACTCCAAAGGCATATTTCCTTCTACGATCCATTGCACCAGGGACCTTCATTCACTCGGTCAGTATATTCAGGACGGAAGGAAGGAACTGTTCGAAACTTTCTTTTACGTGAAAAACGATTTCCAATTCGAAGTCCCCGTTCTTGAGATAAATGACAAACTCGATTATATTGCCGGGAAACAGCTTTCGTGGATAAACGAACAGGCAAAAAACGGAACAAAAAGCGCTCACGAAAAAAGCGGAAGACCTGTCCTTGAGATTACTGTTGAAAAAAGCGATGAAAACAGCCTGGGAGATCTTTTTGCTTTTTTAATGTTCTCTGCCGCTTTCAGTTCGCAGTTCCTGGGGGTCAACGCTTTCAATCAGCCGGGGGTAGAGGCTTACAAAAAAGAAATGCTCAAACTTCTTGAAAACTGTCTGTGAGGGCAAAATGGATGAGAACATAGCCGAAAAACTTGAAGAATTCAAAAAAGACGATAAAATTCCTGAAGCCTGTGAATTCTGTAAAAAAGTGCTTAAAACCGAAGAGAACAGAACTTGCCTTAGATTTCTCGCAGAGCAGGCAAAACAGGCAGGGGATCGTGATAACGAACTGGCGTTTCTGAAAAGGCTTCTGGCAACCGAAGTAAAAAAAGGCGACGTCGTCCTTAGACTTATGGAGCTGTCGGACAAATCCGACGAAATGAAAGAACAGGTGATAGATGAACTAATCTCTGAAAAAAGAGACGCCGAAGCAGAAGAAATTTTTCTGCAAATGACTGAAAATGGTTGGTTTGATTATGAGAAAATATCAAAATGGGCCGAGAGGTTATCGAATTCGGGGAAAAGTAGAACGGCTTACGATTGGGTGTTTCACGTGATCGAAGTTTACAAAAAAATGTCACTTTGGAAGGAAATGGAAAAAATACTCGCATTTTGCTGGAAGATAAATCCTTGTGAAGAAGTAAGAAAAAATCTGCTGATTTGCCTGAGAGAGAAATTTAAAAATTGCCGGCATCTTGAATATTTTCTTGAGGAACTGAACGTTCATTCTAGAAAAGACGTCACTTCAGTTCTCGACAAGCTTCAGGAAATACTCAGGTACGATGAAGGAAAATGGGTTTTTCACGATTCGTGGGGTTTGGGCCGGGTAAGGGAAATGATCCCGTATCAGGACGAACTTGTGATAGACTTTGAAAACAAAAAAGGTCACGTGATGAATCTTGGTGGCGCTGAAAAAATAATTGAACCTCTCAACGACGATCACTGGACGGTAGTTACAAAAACTCAAAAAGAAAAACTTTTGGCGCTTATAAAAGAAGATCCCGTCCAAGTTGTAAAAATGTATCTGAAAAGCTTTTCAGGCCAGGCTTTCGGCCAGGATATGAAAAAAGATATCTCCAGCAGTCTCGGAATAAAAGACTCGTGGTGGAACTCTTCGAGAGACAGAATTAAAAACGACGCTTTCATTGATTATTCTGCCGGAGGAAAGGGGGGTAAATTCATTTTAATTAAAAAACAGAAGAAAAAAAAACAAAGCAACGATAAGGATTTCGTTTACGACGGCGACATCGAATCTCATTACAGGAAATTGACGAGTTTTCTCCAGTTGGTGAAAAAAGAAGGCGCAACGGAAGAAAACGAGAAAAAAGCTTCAGAGTACTTTTTCGCCGTGAAATGTGAACTTGAAAAAGCTTCGGCTCTAACCAGGTTGAAGTTCCATTATTTGTCTGTTGAATTACAAAAGTACTTCAAGAAATTCGAGTTGACGGAATTGGATTTCGGCCAAATGAGCGATATGGAAGTTTTAGAGATAATCGAAAGTTCGGTCAAAACAGATTTGAAGGAAAAGTTAATCAGAAACCTAACAAGCTCTTCGAGAATTGACGAAGGTCTGCGGAAGCAGATTCTTTGCGCAAAGGCTTTCGGGTTCAGAGACTCCTTGCCCGTTGAAACCAGGGCAGAAGACATGGCATATATTTTTGAAAGACCTTTCGAATCGCCGGAAGCCTTGCTGTGGGCGGCAGAGAAAGTAAAAAGCGGCGAAGTTATTTTACCCGACCGAATACCGTCTGACGAAAATCTGACAGAGTGGATTTTCAAATTGACTGAAAAAAGTTCCTCAGAAAACTCCGAAAGAAACAAAAAGATCATTGTTAAGGTCAGACAATTGTTAAAGAAAAATGATTACGAAATAATTAAAAACGCCGTTGACGAAGCACTTTTGCCTCAGGCAAAACTTATTGTAAATTGGGTCAGCGATTCCTCAGCTTTCAATCCTGTTCAAAAGAGCGAGATAAGGACGAAACTGATCAGGCTCAGACCCGAAGTAGTGGTTTCAGACGAAGCCCAGGCTTCCGGCGATAAAGCCGTGTACGTTTCAAAGAGTTCTTTTTTCAAAAGACAGTCGCTTCGGGACAAACTTCTTTATGACACCCTGCCCGCTATTGTCGAAGAGATAAGGAGGACGGCGGCGATGGGTGATCTGTCCGAAAATTTTGAGTATCACGCGGCCAGAGCGAAACACCGCGAGATCGCGGGTAAAATCTCGGATCTTGAAGACCAGCTTTCTAAAACACGTGTCATTGACGAGGGCATGATTGATACAGATAAAGTCTCAATAGGAACCACTGTCTTTCTGCAAAGCGGAGAAAAAGAAAAAAACATTACCATACTGGGACCCTGGGATTCGGACCCGGAATCAGGGATCATTTCATATCTTTCTCCGCTGGGAGAGAAGCTTCTGGGATTGAAGATGAATGATTTTGTCGAGATAGAGCAATCTGAATTCGAAGTCAGAAAAATAATCGTGTCCGAATTCCTGATGGATGCGAGAACAGAACAAAGAAGAAAATTGGTCGATGAAAACGATTTCAGGAATATTGTCGAAAAAGGCAAAACTGACGAAAAAGACAGAAGAGACTACAAAGAAAGAAGGGATGAATAAATCATCTCGGCTCGCTCAAATGTTCCCTGACCCGTTTTGCAAATTCGACCTGGAAAATGTAAAATTTGCCTTTTTGGACGGGTGTGAGAACTGTGAACATGTTTTCTCTTTCTTTTTCCCTAATTTCCTGAAAAGTCAAGTCGATGTCAGTTATCTCTGCCACGAGCGAAAGAATATTTTCGTCCCTGCTGTTCAGTGAGATTTCTTTTTTCAAATCCTCGATTAATTCAGACCTTCTCGAATGCATTTGAGACAAAAGCTCGGAATTTTCCCTGTGGATCCGGATAATTGACGCCATCTGTTCTTCTGTCAATTCCAGGTGCTGAGCCATCTCCCAAAGTCTTATGGCTTCAAAGTCCCTCATGTGGTGTTCTCTCTGAGAGAAAAGCGAGGAAGAAAAAAGGAGCATTAAACAGGTAAATATTTTCATAAAAGCCCTCCGACGGCAGTTTTTAGTAAAAATTTATTTTTGAGTGTTTTGTTGAGAAGACCGAATTCTTCGGCTTCCAGTGATCCGAGAAGAAAATAAATGTCTTCTTCTGAATAATACAAGCTTTCAGCCTGAAAAAACCTTTGTTCGTAATCGGCGTACTCGTATAGTTCTTCATCGGAAACTCCTGAAATATCGTACATTGCAGAGTTGACTTCTTTCATTTTTTCGTTCTCTATCACTATTGAATTCTTTTCTATGAAAACGAAAAAAGCAATGAAAGAGAGCAGTGCCGCGGCCGCGAGAAATCTGCCGAAAACTCCGCGGGAAAGAGACTTTTTTTCTGGCGGTTTCACGAAAACAGGTTCCGGAATTACTCCGGGAGAGGAAATCCTGTTCAAGACGTCAAAAATCCGGATCACTTTTTCGTATTCGGATTTACACGAGGGGCATTTTTCAGCGTGGGCTAAAAATAATTTCAAGTCATCTTCTGGTATTTCCCTGAAAGAAAATTCGTAAAGAGATTGTTTGAATTCGGAGCATTTTTCAAACATTTTTGATCTCCGATCGCAATGAATCCAGTTTTTTGCTCATTTCCCTGACCGCCAGAAAAAGGTGAGATTTAACGGCACCTTCAGATATGTTCATAATGCCCGCGGTCTCTCTGATGGACAGCCCTTCGAGGATTCTAAGAACAATGACTGCTTTTCTCTGTTTTGAGAGTGATCCGAACGCTTCCGCTATCCTTTTAGATATCAGAGGATCCTCTTTTTCTGATTTTTTATCTACGAGTAAATTTCCGAAAGTTTCGATGGAGGCTAATCTGCTTTCTTTTTTCAGTCTGTCAAGGCATAAATTAACGGCTATCCTGTATATGTAAGTGTAGTAGGAGCTTTCCCCTCTGAATTTAGCTTTTGCCCTGTAAAATTTCAAAAAAGCCTCCTGAGCCATGTCGTAGGCTTCAGTTTCCCCGACGAACCGGTGGCAAATCCTGTAAATCTTCGGCCAAAGCGATTTGTAGATATTATCAAAGTCGATTTCATTCTCCATCAATTTAACACTAATTTAGACGGAGAAAAACCCGAAAAGGTTTAAATCCTGAATAGAGAATCATTGAGGGGCGAAAAACTCTGAGTGCCGGGACTAAACTTCATAAACCTGACGCCATAGTCTTCCGTGAATATTTTAAGACTCAAAATTGTCATTTTTCCTGTGACAAAAGTGATTTCGACTTTCTTGAAATAGTCGTTTTCTGACACGGGTACAAGGCTGATGAGTGTCGTGGAATCGTTCCCGACGACGCCAGTCTCGCGGAATTCTTCCGGCGTACCGAAGATGAATTTTTCCGGTCTCGGTAAATTTGCCTGAGGGTCGTCAAGGGGTATTAAGAGCCTGTTCTCGTCAGACGGTATGTCCACCAAAAGGAAATCTCCGTCACAAATCAGAGTTTGAATTTCCGGATATGTCACGTTCATCCTGAAAAAGCTCGGTCTCGAAAGGTATATTCTGCCTCTGAAGACGAATTCTGATTCTGTCAGAGAATCGTAAACAGTCTCTTCGTATTCGGACGAAAAATAATCGATTTTTCCGAGATAACCGAAAAATGAATCCGTCACCGGAGAAAATCCTAGTAAAAAAATAAAAAATATCATTTGAACTCCTTTTCAGTGAATACATCTCGCGATTTTGAACCTTGATGCGGACCCACGATTCCGTTGTTTTCCAGCTGATCAATAATTCTGCCGGCTCTCGCGTAACCGACTTTAAAATGCCTCTGAATCGCAGAAACAGAGGCTACCCTGGTGCGAAGAACGAATTCTTTAGCCTGCTCGTATAGAGTATCAAGGCCGTCTACGCCGGTATCCGAGGTCTCGATTTCTTCGGGATAGAAATCCGGCAACGGGGATTCTTCCTGTTCCTTTACTGT
The DNA here is from genome assembly GCA_016934535.1 of candidate division WOR-3 bacterium. Taxonomy (NCBI): domain Bacteria; kingdom Pseudomonadati; phylum Caldifarciminota; species Caldifarciminota bacterium. The sequence goes on along the minus strand of JAFGSQ010000016.1, from coordinate 18,982 downwards.
CGGATAATAATTTATGGAAGACAGGGCTTCAGCAATGGATTCTTTTTCAGCGCCCGTGAGTCTTGCGGCTGAAAAGACAAATCTTTCCAGAATTTCTTCGGCTCCCGGGGTTTGCTCAGGATCAGTTATAGCATCGAGCACTGAATCTTCACGAACCGCCAGTTCCGCTATCTTTGAAAAATGCCTGATTTTTCCGCGGAGTGTTTTTTCGAGATGATTGCGGGCCCAAAACTTTACAATTCTTCTTGCCTCTTCAGTGCTCAGGTAAGCCCCATGAAGCCTGACGACGTCGCCCATTCCGGGTGAAGAAAAAAGCATGTCTCCTTTGCCCAGAAGTTTTTCCGCACCGGGACCGTCGAGAATCGTCCGTGAATCTATCTGGGAAGAGGTCTTGAAAGCTATCCTCGCAGGAAAATTAGCCTTGATTAAACCCGTTATCACGTTGACAGAAGGTCTTTGAGTTGCAAGAATCAGGTGTATCCCGACTGCCCGAGACATCTGCGCCAGTCTGATTAAACTGTCCTCGACTATTTTTCCTGTCGTCATCATCAAATCGGCCAGTTCGTCTATGACAGCCACAATGTAAGGTTTGCTCTGATCAGCCGGCGCTTTTTTGTTGTAAGCCGTTATATTGCGGACGCCCAGTTTTCCAAAATCCTTGTAGCGTAAATCCATCCAGTTTATAAGGGAATTGAGTATCTGGGGAGCGTGTTTCGGTTCAACTATTACAGGTCTTACGAGGTGGGGAATGCCATTGTATATTGATAGTTCAATACGTTTGGGGTCAATGAGTATGAATCTCAGATTTTTCGGTGAAATGCGTGAAATCAGAGAACAAATGATCGAATTGATGCAGACACTCTTGCCGCTGCCTGTTGTTCCGGCAACCAGCAGATGGGGCATCTGGGAGAGGTCCGCGACTGTCGGCTGGTTAGAGGTTGTCACGCCAAGTGCTATGGTCAGTGCTTGCGGGCTGGTTTGGAAAGACTGGTCGAGCAATATGGATTTGAGATAGACTGTCGATTTGGACTTGTTAGGTATTTCGAAACCTACGACTGACTTTCCAGGTATCGGGGCGACTATTCTGACTTTTTCTGCGTGCATAGCCATTGCCATGTCGTCTGAAAGGCTGCTGATTTTCGAGAGTTTTATACCCGGTTCGGGAAGATATTCCAAAGTTGTTATAACCGGACCGGTTTCGACGTTTGTGACTTTGCCTATGATGTTGAAATCCGCGAGTTTACTTTCGAGAGCTGCGGCGAGTTTATTCTCCGGAGCCGGAGGAGTAGCGTCCCCGGTACTCTGTTCGTCGAATAGGGACATTATCCTATCCTGGAAAGCATTGTCTATAAAATCTCCGTAGTCGCCAGGTTCGAAACTGATTTGCTCGTCCGGGATATCTTCGGTTTGTTCCGCAGGGGGATTTTTTATTAAATGAGGAGCCGGTTCTGTTTTAGAAACATTGCCCGTTGTCTTTAGATTATGTTTCTCTCTTTTTTTCTTAACGGGGTATTTTTTAAATCTTTTGTTTGCAAAGATCAATAATTTCTTGATTAAAAAAAAGATTTTAACGGCGTCGAAACCCGTAGCGAGCACTGATGTTGTCAGAAAAAATATAAGAACTGTGAGGACAAAGCCCGTCCTGCCTAAAAACGCCGTTCCGTAGTCAGCTATGATTTGTCCCAGCTGTCCTGAAGCGAGATAGTCCGTATAATTGTCAACCGGTTTCTTGCCGGGAATTTTGAACATTCCCAGTATAGACATGGATGTAAATGCTGTCGTGATCAGGAAAGCTGTCAAAGCGTATATTCGGCTGTCACTTTTTTGGCTTTGTTGGGACCATGCGTTTGCGCATAATTTCCAAGCCAAAATAAACAATGCGGCAAGAAAGACATACGATTGCCAGCCGAACAAATAAAAACACCAGGATGAAATCCATTTGCCGAAGAATCCCGACAAGTTTTTTTCGGCAAAAAACGAATTTGAAACAAAAGCTGTGAGCACATAAAGAGAAAAAGCAAAAAAACCGATTGCCGACAAGTCCTTCCATATTTTTTTCGGAAGATTGACGGCTCTGAAAAAAAAGTATTTTAAAATTCTGTATATCAGATAAAAACCAACGACTCCGGCGGCTGAAAACAGTAGTATTTTTCCGACTGCTTTTAGTATTTCGAGGAAAACGCTCATGATTTGAAATTATCGAGAGCAGCAAGAAATTTCTCGTCCTGCCTTCTCGTGCCGGTTGTCACTCTCAGCAAATTACTGATTTTGTATGATTTCAAAGGTCTTGTTATAACTCCTTTTTTTTGAAGGTGTGAAAAGACGTCGGAAACGTCATCTCCAAAGTTGAAAGTGATAAAATTAGCGAAGTAATCGAGAACTTCGAATTTTCTGTTTTTAAGTTCTGACGAAAGGAAGCGGGTTTCTTCATCGTTGAGAGACTTTGATTTTCTTATGTGATCCAAGTCGTCGAGGGCGTGAATCGCCGCTTTCTGGGCCAGGGAATTGACGTTGAAAGGAACTCTGACTTTGGATATGTTTTCTGCAATCTGTGAGTTAGATATCCCGTATCCTATTCTCAGGCCGGCAAGTCCGTATATTTTTGAAAAGGTTCTCAGGATCAGAAGATTCTCTCTTTTCTCTAACAGTGATTTGACAGGGATTTTCAGTTCTTCAGGGAGATAATCCTCGTATGCCTGATCAAGCATGACGAGAACGTGATCAGGCGTTTTTTTCAAAAGATGATCAATTTCATCGGGATCAAGCATTGTGCCCAGAGGATTGGTGGGATTGTCCAGGTAAAGGATTCTGGTCTTTCCGTCTACTGAAGAGATCATGGTCTCGAAGTCGTGACAGTAGTTATTCTTCACAGGTATTGACTTGACAGGCGCTTCAACAAAACAGGAGGCTATTTTAGGGATTATGAAACACGGCCAACCCATCACAATACCGTGCATTTTGTCAAGATGGCTCATGATAGCAAGAACTATAAGCTCTGCGCTGCCGTTTGTCACTGTGATGCAATTGTGAGGAATGTCGTAAATAGAAGATAGCTTTTCCTTGAGATAGTAAACATTATCGTCAGGATAATAATTCAGGTCGTTCAAAATTTCTCTTATGCACTGAACAGCTACCGGCGAGGGTCCGAGGGGATTTTCGTTTGATGCCAGTTTCACGATTTCATCTTTTATCCCGAGCTGTCGCGCGACTTCTTCCAGAGGTTTCCCGGGCACGTACGGTTCGATTTTTTTTATTATTTTCCTCGCCTTGTATTTCATCCGCCCTCCTGAAATGTTTAGTCTAGATTATAAAACCCGCCAAAAAAAAAAACAATCTATGCTTAATCTGTTATTTTTTAAGAGTGAATATAGTATAATAAAAAAAAAGTACAGACTGGAAAAAAGGAGGCTGACGTATGAAAAAAAATCTCTCGTTGAAGTTTCTGCCGCTTGCTATCATTGTCTTCGCCTGTTTTTCATGCGGCGTGAGAATCAGTCAGGAAACGAACGAATGGATGAACAATCTCTACGACGTTTCTTCTTATCCTGAAGGCAAAGAGAGATACGGTTACGCTTTGAGAATGGCCGCGGATGAAGGTGAAACATCGATAGCACAAGAGCTTTTGAGCGCAGGCGCCGACGTAAACTCCCAAGACGAGTGGGGTTGGACTCCTCTTCATTATGCCACGAGAGAAGGATACCAGGACATCGTTGTCATGCTTATAAATTCTGGTGCAGACCTGACGTTGAGAGGAAAAACATCGGTCGACGAAAACACAGCGGGATATTGGACGTCTCTTCATTTGGCCGCATACAACGGCAGATACGAGGTTTCAAAACTGCTTCTCGACAGAGGATCCGATGTTAACTCGCGTGTCTGGAGCGATTCCGGAGACACACCTCTTCATCTGGTCGCCAGAGGAGGATATTTTGAAGTGATCAGTCTTTATCTGGATAGAGGGGCAAGCGTGAATGCCAGGAACGAATTCGGTGAAACGCCTCTTTTTGCCGCTTCGGAATACGGCAACCTGATAGCTGTTCAGGAGCTTATAATGAGCGGAGCGGCTGTGGATATTTCGGATTACAACGGAGTCACGCCGCTTCATATGGCTTCTAACTACGGACATCTGCTCGTTGTCAAAGAACTCATCGCCAAAGGCGCCGACGTTAACGCAGAAAAAGAAAACGGCTGGACACCTCTGCATTATGCCGCCAGAGAAGGATACGCGGACATAGTGAAGCTGCTATTGGAATCAGGGGCAAAAATCAGCGCTGAGGGAAAAACTTCAATAGACGAAATTGTCGTCGGTTACTGGACTCCGTTGCATTTAGCAGCCTTCAATGGTGAAAGTGGAATAATATCATTGCTTTTGGAATCCGGAGCTGATGTCAACAGCATAGCCAGGGGTGATTCTGCTGTAGCCCCCTTACATCTCGCCGCCGCGGAAGGATACGCGGAAACGGTTAAAATCCTGATTGAAAACGGAGCCGACGTCGACGTCAGAAACGTAAAACAGTGGACGCCTCTTCATTACGCTTCACAGTACGGACATGCGGACATTGTTGAATCTCTTTTGTCCGCCGGGGCTCATGTTAACTTGAAAAACGACGAACAGCACACACCGCTGTATTACGCCGAGGAGGCCGGTCACACGGAAATTCAGAATCTGCTCAAGGGAAAAGGCGGCGTTCTGCAGTAGAAAATTATATTACAGAGCCGCGATAACCGATTCCCATATTCTTCGCGACACTTCACCGTCCCAGAACAGTGGAAGTGTCGCTGACAGGGATTTTTGCGAAGCTTCTTTGAGCGCGACCTTTATACCTGACGGATCTTCCAAAAGGACGTTGGTTCCGGTTTCGATTGTTTCGGGCCATTCTGAGTTTTTTCTCAAAGTGACACAGGGCGTTTTGAGAATGGTCGCTTCGGTTTGAACTCCGCCCGAATCTGTAATAACAAAAGCACATTTAGACAGTGACCCTATGAATTCTGAGTAAGACATCGGTTCTGAAATACGTATATTTTCGGGGATATCAATGTTAATAATGTTTTTTGCAGTTCTCGGATGAACGGGGAAAATCACGGGAACATCCGTGTTTTTTCCTATGGTTAAAATGATTCTTTCAAGATTTTGCTCGTCGTCTACATTGAAAGGCCTGTGAAGCGTCATCAATCCAAAATTTTCCCTTTCGGAGTCCTTATGATTGAATTTGAGAAGAGATTCTGCCAGAATGTTGCCGACGAGCTTTACCGAGGATTTCGAGATCCCCTGTTTTTCGAGATTGAAAACAGCAGTTTTCGTTGGCGAGAGCAGTAAATCGGCCAGCAAATCGACTACCACCCTGTTCTGTTCTTCAGTCATAGACATGTCGAAAGATCTGACTCCGGCTTCGAGGTGCACAAGAAAAATGCCCATTTTCGACGAAGTGATCGCGGCGGCTAAAGTCGAATTGACGTCTCCTACGACCAGAACCGCGTCCGGATTTTTTTTCTCGAAAGCTTTTTCGAGCTCAGTCATCACTGCGCCTATCTGTGCAGATGTTTTCATGTCCCGGATTTCAAATATGTGATCGGGAAGAGGAAGTGAAAAATCTTCGAAAAAAGTTCCGTGCATTGAGAAGTCATAATGCTGACCCGTGTGAAAAAGCTCGATGTCAATAAGATGTTCGTAAGAAGACAGATGTTGCTTCAGAAGAGGAGCGATTTTTACTATGTTTGGTCTGGTCCCGGATACGATCGCAATCTTTTTTTTCACTTCAATCCCTTTGAATTTATTTGTGCGTCTATTGCCAGGGCAGTGCCTATTGTCGCTGCTGTTTCGACTCGCAATGTTGTAAATCCCAAAGAAAGCCGTCTGAAACCGTTTCGGCAGAACAATTCGATCTCTTCGTCAGTCCATCCGCCCTCGGGACCGATTAAAATGACTCTGACGGAGCTCATGTCGTTATTTTTTTTTCCGCAGTTCTCTTTTTCCATGTAACAGCATTCGTTTGGAACGAATGAGCGCCGGCGCAGAAAATCAGAAAGAGTGATCGGTCTCCTTATTTCAGGAAGATAAACTCTTCCTGATTGTTTTATGGCGGAAACAGCTATTTTAAAAAGCCTGTCCGCTTTGAGGACAAATTTCTGCGATCTGTCCGATATTATCGGCTGGATCTCGCTCGCTCCGACTTCTGTTGTTTTTGAGACCACATCTTCGAATCTCTTTCCGTCTACAACCGAACAGGCCACCGTCAATGCGATTTTCTTCTCCGGAAAATCAGATGTATCGATTATCTCAGTTATTCTCGACAGGTTTGAATGTTTTCTTTCTTTGTCACCGAAGACAGCTTTAACCAGACATCCTTTGCCGTCAGTTACGAAGAAGGGTTCATTTCTATTGAGCCTGCAGGATTTTTTTGCGTGCCTGGATTCGTCGTCATCAAACAAGACTGTTTTTTGCGACAGATCAATTGAAGACGAAATAAAGAGAGGTCTGATTTTTGCAGGGGTCAATCTATGTTGAATAGTTTTCTCGAAGGTGGAGGTGTGTTTTCAGCGATTTCTCCCCCGAGCTCTTTGAAAAGATCTTTGGCCTTTTTTGACATATTTTGAGGAGTCCAGGCGACCACTTCAACGAGCTGATCTCCTCTTTGATTTTTTCTCGGATGGGGGAGCCCTTTGTTTTTCAACCTGAATACATGCCCCGTCTGAGTGCCCTGGGGTATAGTCATCAATACGTCTCCCTCGATAGTCGGGACTTTAATTTTATCTCCCGTCGCGAGTGCGTTCATACTGACCGGAAACCTGCAAAGAACATTTCTACCCGACCTCAGAAAGATGTCGTCGGGTATTTCCTGGATGTTTATAATGAGGTCGCCCCTATCTCCGCCGGATTTTCCGGCGTTTCCTTCACCTCTAAGGACGTAGGGGCCTTCTTCAGGGATTATGCCGGCTGGCAGGTTTATTTCGACTTTGGACGATACGCTGAGAACTCCCTCGCCGAGACATTTGGTGCAGGGATTTTTGATTTCTGAACCCGATCCGCCGCATTTATGGCATGTCGTCGTAGATACCATCCTTCCGAACATTGTGTTGACGGATTTTTTAACATAGCCGGAGCCCTGGCAAACGGAACATTTCTGTTTGTCGTTTTTGTCCTTGTAACCGGCACCCGAACAGTCCTCGCATTTTTCGTGCCTTGAAAGAGATATGGTCTTCAGGATTTCTGAATTCATCTCTTTCAGGTGCATTTTCAAAGAAATCTCAATGTTTTTTCCTCTTTGGGGAGAGAAAGGATTTCTCTGTTTTTTGTTTCTGAAACCGGGTGAAGCTCCGAAAAAAGATCCGAGAATGTCTTCCAGGCCACCGAAACTTCCAAATATGTCGTTCAGATCGTCCATGTGAGTGAAATCTCTCATGGAGAATCCGTTTTGACCGAAGCTCTGGGAAAGTCCCTCGTGACCGAACCTGTCGTATTGTGCGCGTTTGTTTTTATCCATCAGCACTTCGTATGCCTCGCTGATTTCCTTGAATTTTTCAGCCGCTTGTTTTTCGTCGCCTTTATTGAGGTCGGGATGGTATTTTTTTGCGAGAGAACGGTACGATTTTTTGATTTCGTCTTCGGAAGCGGTTCTCGCTATGCCGAGAACTTCGTAATAGTCTCTTTTTTTCTGTGCGTTGTGACTTTGCAAATTATTACCGGATCCGGATTATTTCTGCTGACCGTCGTTTATCACTTCGAAGTCCGCGTCGCTTTCGGACGAATCCTTGTTTTGTTCGGTTTTTTCGGGTTCACCCTGTTCAGGGGCGTTTTGTTTTGCTTCCTGCTGATACAGCCTTTGGGCTATCGGATTGAAATTGGTCGTCAAAGTGCTGATGGCGTTGTTGATTGAGATAAGGTCGTTGCTCGCAATGGCTTTTTTCAGTTCTTCTATGCTGAAAAGGATCTGGTTTTTTTCTTCAGTAGTTACAGAGGATGAATTTTCTCTCATAGTCTTTTCTATCGTATATATGAGGTTGTCGGCCTGGTTTTTCGCTTCAATCAGTTTTTTCTTTTCCTTGTCTTCAGTTTCGTGCTCTTTTGCTTCTCTGACCATTCTGTTTATCTCGTCCTCGTTTATGCCAGTTCCGGCCTCTATTCTTATTTTTTGCTCTCTCGATGTCGCCAGGTCTTTTGCCGAGACGTGCAGGATTCCGTCCGCATCGATATCGAACGTGACCTCGATTTGAGGTATACCTCTCGGTGCGGGGGGTATGCTTATTAAATCAAATCTTCCCAGGGTCCTGTTGTCGGAAGCCATCTCTCTTTCTCCCTGAAGGACGTGAATAGTCACACTTGTCTGATTGTCTGTTGCGGTGCTGAATATCTGGCTCTTTTTTGTCGGTATTGTCGTGTTTCTCTCGATTATTTTTGTCATGACCCCGCCGAGGGTTTCTATTCCGAGCGATAAAGGAGTGACGTCGAGGAGGAGAACATCTTTTACATCTCCTGCCAGAACCGCTCCCTGTATAGCGGCTCCTATAGCCACCACTTCGTCGGGATTTATACCTTTGTGAGGTTCCTTGGAAAAGAAATTCGACACCGTTTCCTGAACTTTCGGCATTCTCGTCATTCCACCGACGAGGATTACTTCGTCAACGTCGGCGGGTGAAAGTTTAGCGTCGTAAAGGGCTTGTTCGCAGGGCCTGAGAGTTTTTTTGACGAGATCTTCGACGAGTGATTCCAATTTAGCTCTTGTCAGCGTTATGTCGAGATGTTTGGCGCCAGTGCTGTCTGCTGTAATGTACGGAAGTTGTATCGGTCTTTCGAGCGAGGTGGATAGTTCGCGTTTCGCTTTTTCAGAGGCTTCTCTGAGCCTCTGCAAAGCCTGAGGGTCTTTTCTGAGATCGATACCGTCGGTTTTGATGAATTCTTCAGCGACAAAATCGACAATCCTCTGATCGAAGTCGTCCCCGCCGAGGTGAGTGTCACCGTTAGTTGATATCACTTCAAAAACCCCGTCACCGATTTCAAGAATGCTTATGTCGAAAGTGCCGCCTCCAAGGTCGTACACGGCGATTTTCTGGTTTTTCTTTTTATCCAAGCCGTAAGCCAAAGCAGCTGCCGTTGGTTCGTTGATAATCCTCATAACTTCCAATCCCGCAATTCTGCCTGCGTCTTTAGTGGCCTGTCTCTGTGCGTCATTAAAGTATGCGGGTACGGTAATTACCGCTTTTGAGATTTTTGTACCCAGGTAGTCTTCTGCCGATTTTTTCAGGTACTGCAGTGTCATGGATGATACTTCCTGAGGCGTGTATTCTTTTCCCATAGCGGATACTTTTACTCCGGCAGCGCCGCCGTCAATTATTTCGTACGGCACAAGGTCTCTTTCCCTGTTCACTTCCTCCATGCGTCTTCCCATAAATCTTTTTATTGAATATATTGTGTTTTTAGCGTTGGTGGTCTGCTGTCTTTTTGCCAGGAGGCCGACTAATCTTTCGCCCTGTTTTGTGAATCCGACTACAGAAGGAGTGGTCCTTTCCCCGTCCGGATTTGGAATTACTACAGGTTCGTTGCCTTCAACGACCGCAACACAGGAATTTGTCGTCCCGAGGTCTATGCCGATTATTTTTTCGTTTGCCATAACAGCTCCTTTATAAATATTTTATTCATTTGTTTTCTGCGGTGTTTTCAAGCTTTTCTTCGAAATCGTTATCGAAACGGCCGACGATGACCTGAGCCGGTCTTAGAATTTCGTCTTCTTTAATGAAGCCTTTTCTTATAATTTTGATTATTTTGCAGTCCATTTCCGGGTCATCGACGCATTCTGAAGCGACGGCCTCGTGGATCTTCGGATCAAAATCTTCTCCGCATTCTCCGTAACACAATGTATTGTGCGAAACGAGGAGATTTTTGAACTTGTTCGCTATAAGTTCAAGTCCGGTTAAAAATTCGTTTTCGTTTTTACAGTTAGTTAAAAATTCCCTTCCTCTTTCAAAATCGTCGGAAATATCGAGAATGTCTTTTAAAATCTCTGTTTGACCTGACCTGTAATTGTTCAAGGATTCTTTTCTTGTTCTTTTTTTGAAATTTTCGAAATCAGCCAATGAGCGCAGATAGGTTTCATAGAGCTCTTTATATTTTTTGTTCAATTCCATATTTTCGTTTTCGATCTTCTTTTTTTCATTTTCGATTTCGTCAGAATTATTTATTGTAATTTCAGAATTTACCCTAGTAATTCCTTCGGAATTAGTACTAGTAATTCCTTCGGAATTAGTACTAGTAATTCCTTCGGAATTACTATAAATATCAGTGTCTATATCGTCGGTTTCGAAATTAGCTTCTGTTTTATCGAAGTTTACAAGCACAGAAAAAATCCTCCTATGTAAGACAAATCAAAATCTAACACTTCGTCAAATCAACAGGAAAAACAATGCGCATATAAATATGTCATCTTTAACTGATAAAAGTATAGAATTATGTCAAAACTGTCAAGTTTCTGATGTAAAATTGAAGGGGAAAAATTAATTGCATGAAATGTTTGACTTGATGCAGCAGAAGTATAGAATATATCAGGAGGTGGATATTGCCTGATAAAAATGATTTCAAGGTTAGAATATGGGGTGTCAGAGGGAGCTATCCCACTCCCGGAAGCGACTTTGCCTATTACGGGGGCAACACTTCGTGTGTGGAAGTCTCAATCGGCGGCAGATTGCTGATTTTTGATGCGGGAAGCGGAATCATACCTCTCGGAAAAAAGCTGGAAAAAGAGAATGATAATAAAAAAAGGATATTGATTTTTTTGAGCCACACTCATCACGATCACATATTGGGGCTCCCTTTTTTCAAGCCGTTGTGGCTTTCGGGGAAAAGGATTGACGTTATTGGTCCGGATCTTTTTGACCTCAAGCTGGCGGACATTATTTCCACCTGGTTCTCATCGCCTCTCGCGGCATTTTTTATCGAAGACGTCGCGGCGAAAATAACAGTTAATTCGATAAATCAATGGGACAAAATAATTCTGCCTGCAGGATCGGAAGATATTATTGTGATAAGAAACAAAAACGAAGACTACAAACCTCTCCGGAATGACATTGTCATGACAATGCATAAAAATTTTTCTCATCCGAAGGGCGGTTCTTTCTCATACAAAATAACTCAAAGAGAAAAGACATTCTGTTACGTCACCGACACGGAGAATTATGTTGGAGGAGACAGAAAAATATGCAATTTCATAGAAGGCGCGGATCTTCTGTTCCACGATTGTCAGTTCACCGATGATGATTATCCCTTGCATCAGGGATTCGGGCACTCTTCATTGGGATATGTTCTCGCTCACGCGAAAAAAGCCAAAGTCAAAAAACTTGTCCTTTTTCATCTGAATCCGGAATACGACGATGAAAAAATCAGAGCCATGGAAGAGAAAGGGAAAACCATTCTCCCTGAAACCTGGGCCGCCAGAGAAGGTGCGGAATATTTTCTCTAGACGTTTTTAGAACCAGATCCTCTCTTTTGTAAAAACTGTTCCTCCACGGGTGAATTCGACCGGATAGACGAATGAAATATCTCCGGGTCCGGCTATGTGTATTGTCACATTTATTACAGTGTCGGCCCCGGTGAAAAATATTCTTCCGAGGAAAATCTTGTCGGGTAAAAGCGTCCAGCCTCTCAGGTCCGCATGTTCTGTCGCCGCTGAAAAAATTCCGATTATGCCCGAAAAAAGATCTCCGAGAAACGAATCGTCATCGTCGGCAATTTCATCGCCGATTTTCTCGCCGGCCTGCTGAGCCAGATATTTAAGGCCGGCTCTTGCTACGGCTCTCGCTAAAATCCTTCCGCCGCGGTCTTTAAGGCTGATTTCAGCGATTGAGCCGAGGTTCTGGACCATCTCAATTTCAGAATAACGATCGGTTGTTCGCATCGTTCCCCCGAAAATCTGAGTCTCCGCAGGTATCAAGACCGGAAGGGCTACTGAAAGAATTTTTCCGTCTTCAAGCGTCGCGTACGATACGATCTCTTCTTTGTAAGGAAGCTGACCGGCTTCGAGTATGAAAATGAACTCGCAAAAAGAATCCGCTTCTTGACCGGAGGTGATCGGCCGGGTTTTCTCCCTGAAAAGGAAGGGAACATCATTCTCCCTGCCCGTCATAACGGCTGCTTTTTTCAACGATTCTACAAGCGAGGATGGAATCGAAGTGGAGTATTTCTCGGAGTACAGGTCTTCGTATATTCTGTATGATTTGAAATATTCTATGAAACAGTCGTCGTACATTTTTTCGCTTTCAAAGAAAATCCCCGCCATGTATCGGGAAAAAGCGTCATCTGTGTAAGTCGCCGAACCTTCGTACATATCATTTAGAAGATTGAGCTTGTAGTCTATTCTTCTGCATTCGACCAGCGCTTCTTCAGGCAAACCGAGTAAAGCGTAGTTGAACATTTTGTAAAAGTTGACCATTATGTTTTCGTAATCCTCGCCGGAGTATGGCAGGGAATATTCGTTTATTATGTATGAAGAAACCGTTTGTTTGAAATTGCTCCTGAGTATCCTGTCCATGTATCTTTCTGCAAGCTCCAATTCGCCGTTGCTTTCTTCGTAGCGGCCGGATAAATGAAGAAGCAGACCCCTGTTGGCGTAATCGAGAGAAACCGCGTTTTCGTCTTTTATGCCTAAGCTGTCATAGACTGACAGAGCTTCTGAATATTCACCCCGATACATGTATCGGGTGAGGGGTTCCATTCTCGTTTTGCTGGAAGCGCACGATAAAGCGGACAAGAAAAGAAAAGTCGGAAGAATTATTTTCAGAAGGTGCTTTTTCATTTGTGAATGTTATTCGATGACTTTTTTTATCTTTTCCGTCGCCATCCAGACTTTCTCTGTGGTTTCTATGTCGAGCAATTCGAGGTCTATCTGGTAGTAAACAACCCTGACGTCTGAAGCTTCATCAATAATGGAAGTAATGGTCCCCATCATCATGTATTGGGCTCCGTATTCGTTTCTGAGAGCGGTTCTCGTTTCGGGAGATGCGAATCCCTGCTGAGACCATCTTTCGTCCCTCAGGTCGTTTCTTTCCGAAACGGAAGCGACAATTCTTATCTCGCCGTTGTTGACAAATTCCCTTTCTATATCTTTCATGAAAGTCGTAGCGTCGATGTGCTCGTAACTCCTGTTTTGGACGTTGCCGACAATTATTGTCGGCTTGTCTGCGTAGCGGTCGTGAAATCTTGTCAGCCACGAGCTTCCCAGGCACTCCGATATCATTTTCTGAGCGACGAGTCGGGAATCGGTGTCGTTCCATCTGCCGCTGACGTCCGTTACTAGGTCGGTGTCAATTCTCGTAACTCTTCTCGAAGAACAGGCGATGATGAGCGCGGAGAACATCGCCAGAAAAATTATTTTTTTCATTTTACCTCCTTGAATCAATGATTTAATTCAAATTCCTTTATAATTCTAAATCGGGCTTCTTCGACGTATTTCAAAAGCGAGGAGTCCACTGTCAATACGGGTTCCCAGTTGACGAATCTGTACGCTCCGTTTATCCTTTCGTGTCTGAAAGTTGACCCTGAATTCCTGTAATGCATTTCGACCCGGTCTCCTATTTCGAGGACATCGTAGTACTGTTTCGCGAGAGGATTTCTTATGCATCCGTGGCTCGCCTGACTGCCGACCTGATGATAAGTCCCGGCCAAAGGTGCGTGTGTTCCGTTCTCGAGGACCGGGAAAAATCGTTCTTCCCCGCTGTCGGTAATAACTTTGACGTTGTGAGTTCTCTGAATGGACATCCACCAGCGCATCAGACCCCCGTCGTAAAACTCCGAACTCGGCTTTTTATCGAAAATCTTCGTGTGTGCGGCGCTGGTCGGAGACTGGGATTTTCCGCTCGACACGAGTGAATAAACAAGAGGTCTTGCTCCTTCCCAAAGTATTGAGAACTGCAGTTCGGGATCGAGAAAAAACTCGAGCCATCTCTCCGATACGACAGTCACAGTGTCAATCTGAAGTGTGAAGCGGCTTTTTATCTCGACAAGCGCTACAACAGTGTCTTCGGGTAAAGCGGGTACCTCGAATGAATTTGTTCCGTCCAGTCTCGTTGCGGTGATGCCGGTTCCGTTGTACAGCAAAGTCAATTCGGTAAAATCTCCGTAATAAGGGGGTATGAAGACCTTTTGATGGGCATAAAGGGTGTCCGGCAGGGAGACGACCCGGTTTATTTTATTGTATGGTGTTGGGTCGAGGTTGGAAAAAAAAGAGGAACCGATTCCGGCTAAAGATATTATTGAAAAATAAATCTGATATTTCATATATTGTATTTAACAATAAAACCTTTTCATTTCAATAAAAATCGGGAGTTTGAAAGCGTTCGGAAAAGCCGGTAAAAAAAAGGGGGCAAAAGCCCCCAAGAAAGAAAGGGGCAGAGCCCCTTTTATCGTTTTTATTGTATAGAAGCGGGAGTTATGTTCGGTCTCAAAATGTGAGGCGTGATGAATATCAGAACCTCGCGCTGAGTGGTCGAAGTGCTTCTCGTCTTGAAAAGCCATCCCAGAATGGGAATGCTTCTGAGAATGGGGATTCCGCTCTCGTTTTCGTTCTCAGACTCGGTTACGAACCCTCCGAGAACAACGGTTTCGCCGTCCATGACCCTCTGGTTGGTCGTAGCTTCGTGTGTTGTTATTATCGGTTTGCCTTCCTGTACGGACGCGACGTCGACGTCCGAAAGCTCAGTCTTTATTTCGAGAGTAATCTCGTCGTTGGCGTTGACGTGTGGTGTGACTTCAAGCCTCGTGCCTGCGTCGTAGAACTGTATTGTTACGGATCCGTCCGATCCTCTGACCGGAACTCCGAATCTTTTTCCGCCAAGTATGGTCGCCGGATTGTTGTCGAGTACTGTGACGTGAGGGCTCGCTATGGTCTTGGCTTGACCCTCAGTCTCCATCGTGTTTATTATGGCATTTATTGTCACTTGATCATATACCTGACCTATGCTTATATTTAGCATGCCAGGTTGTCTTGACGAGACTGAGTCACCAAAATTTATGGATGTTTGATCGAAAATGTTCATTCCTATGACACTCCAGTTTACGCCCAAACTTCTCGAAGCATCCATGTTTATGTCGATTATCTTGGCGACAATCTCGACCTGGGGAGTGGGTTTGTCGAGCATGTTTATCATTTCCTGAATTGCCGACTGACGGGATTCAATGTCGCTGACGATTATTGAATTGGTCCTCAAGTCCTGAAGTATGGTGCCTTTTGCCGAAAGAAGCGAGGCGATCGAACCCTGGACGTTGCCAGGAGTCGAATACTGAAGAGTGTAAACCCTGTATATGACTCTCTCGGCGCTTTCCTGAGCCTCTCTCCACGTGTCGAAATCACCCTGACTGCCGACAAGAAGAATGCCGTTCTCTTCCGAGATACCGAGGCCGTGAGAATGACAGATCGCCTGAAGCGCCTGCCACCATGTCACGTTGTTGAGTCTCAGAGTGGCGGTTCCCGCAATGTTGGGAGCCGCAATTATATCCCTGCCGCTGTAATCGGCTATTGCCCTTAAAACCGTTGTTATATCGGCTTTGTCGAGATTCATGCTTATCAGTCCGCCTGAGCCGACAAAGGAGCCGCTCGGCAGACCGCCGAACGAAAAATCGGCGTATTCGAGATTCGTGATGCTCTCCGTGGCTCTCCAGACGCTGAAACTTCCGGCAGAAACAACGGGTTCAACTGTTATTACAAGATTTCCGCCCGAAGTCGAGACATTGTAGCTTTTTAAACCCTTGGTTTCGACTACGATTCTGATTATGTCGCTGGACGAGAAATCGGCAATTCCGATTCCCACAATTGAACCTCTGTCAACATAAGGGAAGGCGGCGGCTCTGAGATTGTTCGTCGCTCCGTAAAAATCTACGACTATGTTGTCTCCGGACTGGTAATCCCTGTAAGAACCGAGTCTGTCTGTTTTGATTGTTATCTGAGCTCCCGAGTACGCGGGCGCTATTTCAATTTCGTTTATGTTGTATGCCGAAAGCACAGCGAAAGCTGATAACATCAAAACGGCAGTCAAAAAATATTTTTTCACTGCTCCTCCTGGTTTATTGCGTTTTCTCTTCTTATGACTACTCTTGAAATTTGACCGTAATGTTCGAGAGCGAAAGTTACTGCTTCTGGTGTTATTTCAGCGACGTTGCCTCCGCTGACCCTGTCTCCTTTTCTCAGAAGCCAGTGCTTGCCGTCTGTGCTCCTTATTATGGCGAGAAGTCCTCTCGGACCGGATATGACCCCTTCGAGGATGCCTTCCTGAGGATTCAGAAGGTTGGACCTTTCCAGAGACGAAAGAGGGGAATTAAAAGGATCTCTCGAACTCGTGAAATAGAATTCTTCGGTGGCGAGCATCTGTTCTATTTCCTCGGTAGATATCTGATTGCTGAGGCTTCCGAGGTTGACTGAAGTGTCAGACTGCTGGGTACCGTTCTGCTGAACTCTTCCTGTTGATGTGTGAGAGACCACTTCTGCCGCCTGGCCTATTGTCCCCGATATTATGTCTCCTTTGTTCTTACAGCCGCATAGAAAAACGGCGGTAAATATTGCGGTTAACATGATTGTTTTTTTCATTTTTACCACCTTCCCTTCAGTTCCATTGTTCGGGAGCTTGAGTTTGGGCGGCTCCTACGGGCAGATAATAAGCGTTGACAATCAGTGATGCGTTTATGAAGCCTGTTTTTGAAGAAGACGGAGTCATGCTGAGAGAGGAAAGCTTTAAAATACGCTGATTGTTGGCAAGAAATTCCAGAAATTTGCCCAGGGTCTGATAAGTCGCCTCCACGTTCAGGGAAACCGGTATCATGAAGCTTCCGGAGCCGTCCGCTGAAGACATCGGCGGCGAAGGGGTCGATGACACTATTGTCACGTTTGCCTGATGAGAGAGTTCTATCAGCAGGGCGCATATATCGTTCCTGTCCGCCTCTTTCGGAACCATAGCTTCTGCTTTGGCGAGAAGACCTTCCATGCTTTTCAAAAGCGCTTTGTAGTATTCTATTTTCTCACTGACATCTACGACTTGTCTGAGCGAGTCCTCGTAAGCTCTTTTCACTTCAAGTTTTTGCTTTAACTGATTGTTGGCGCTTTTGTACGGATTATACTGCATGTAAAAGAAAAGAACGACGGCGCCGACAATCCCGAGAAGAAAAATAAGTGCGGCTATTACCCTGTTGTTCATTGTGCGCCTCCGGTTTGAATCAAGGTTGTTTTGAGAAGGCTTGCCGTGAGAACAAAAGAAACCGCAGTCTGATCGCTGATGTTTGTCAATGCCCAACTTTCAATCTGTATGTTGTTTATGTACGGGGATTCACCCAAACCGTCCCAGAGGTGAGGAAGAACAACATCGTAGAGTGTAAGTCCTGTTATTGTGACTGATCCGTTTGATTCTGTCAGGGAAGATATCCAAGTGTATTGAGGAAATCTGTCTGACACTTCCTGAAGCAGATGTACGTATGCGGTTCTTCCGGAATTGAGCGAGGCTATTATGTTTATTCTCTCTCTCAGGAGTCTTTCCTGTTCCTGAAGACCTTCCAGGGTCTTCTGGGCTTCTCTTCTGGCTTCAAGCTCTTCCGCCATCCTGGATATGTCTCCCTGAACCTGCTTTGTTCTGTTCTTTACGGAATTTATCCGCATCTGCTGGAAAAAAAAGACCAACGGTAAAATAATAAGGACGATGAGAAATGCGAGGACCACAGGAAGAATGTTTCCCGCTCCTCCTCCCGAAGGCCCTTTTTGAGCCTTGGGTCTCTTTTTCATCGTCTTCTGGCGAAGTAGATTTACTTCTATCATATTAAACCTCTCAAGTTAGTTATTATCCTCTCATTGCGAGACCTGCGGCAATGGACAGAATGGGACCTATGGTCTCAAGTTTTTCCCTGTGATGATCGGGTACACTGATCTCATGAAACGGATTGAATATCTCTACGGGTTTTTTCAGAGTTTCTTCCAGACCCTGTTTCAATCTCGGTATCAAAACTCCGCCTCCTGAAACGATCAGTTTTTCTATTTTCTTGTTCGAGGAATCTTCCTGTTTTGATATATTGTCTGCGACTTCCGTAATGAACTCGTTGTATATAAGAGTCACAGTGGAAAGCTGATCGGGGGGCGGAGGAGTTTCGTTCTTTAAAACCTTTTTTGCTTCTTCTTCGGAAATGCCCAGTTTTCGCATCATCTGATGAATAATCTTGAGAGTGCCTGTTGCGTTTGTGTCTCTTGCTATCAAAGGTTTTCCATCCGAAACAATACTCGTCAAGAACCACTCGGCGCCCAAGTGAACGAACGCGACTGTTCCGCCGCCGAGAGAACCCATTGTTTTTTCGTAGCAATTCTGAAGGGCGAAAAGATTGTAATCCACTATGTTAACTTTCATGCCGCTTTCCGACAGAGGATCGATCTGCTGGTCTATTACTTCAGTTTTTGCGGCAAGCAGGAGGACGTCCATCTTTTTCTCCTGTTTGTTCCTGTCGATTACGTGAAAATCCAGGCTTATGTCTATGTCTTCAAAGTCGAACGGGAAGTTATTTTGAGCGTCGAATCGGACTTGATGGCTGTATTCGCTGTCGTTCATCAGTTCCGTTTCAATCTTTTTTACCATGACGGATCTTCCCTGAAGACCTATGTTAACTTTACCCGCTTTTATCATTTCACTCTCTGTTATTCTTTGAATTGTCTCTGTAATCAAGAGTGGGTCCATTATGTGGCTGTCGACAATTACATCGGAAGGCAGTTCCTTGATTCCGTATTTGACGAGCGAGGGTTTTTTCCCGATGTTCGCGAGTTCGACAATTTTAATCGAACTCGTCCCGATGTCTATTCCAATTCCCTTTTTTGCCATATCCTCCTCCTGCCTAACCTTCGATGAATTTTCTGATGACAGCGCCTTTGATGTGCCAGCGTCTTCCTATTTTTTTCCCTTTCAGCAAATTTACTCTGAGATGCTTTCTGACCGTCTGCTCAGAAATATCAAGGAAAACAGCGACTTCTTCTACTGTATA
>JAFGSQ010000015.1 GCA_016934535.1 candidate division WOR-3 bacterium | reverse complement strand
CCGTCGTGATCGTAGCTTACGCACCCTGCTTCGGCGGGAGCGTCCGGCGACCAAGCCGCTCCAGAGGGATTGAACGGATTTTTAAGGCTTCCGAGCATTGACAGAGACGCCATGTTAGCTTCGTCTATGTAAAATCCGTCTGCAGATGTCGAGTATTCTTCCACGGAAAGGTGGAGGGTGTGTGCGTTGGATTTTATTTCTGCTTCCTTTGCTCTGTCGCGAAGCCTGACAAAATTCGGTATCGCAACGGCGGCAAGAATCCCTATTATTACGACGACAACCATCAGTTCTATTAGGGAAAATCCTTTATTTTTCATAATAAGCTCCTTGAATAATTGCCGATATTTAATAAGCAATTTTCATTCCAAGTTAATCTGGTTTGATAAGTCGCATTTTTGTGTAATATGGCAATTTACATGAAAAAAAAGGCTCGCAGAATGCGAACCGACAGATTATTTTTGCAAAATGCAAATATATATCAGGGATAAGATTCATTAAAGAGCTTTTCGTAATATTCAGCAGAATCATTTGAACCGAGTTCTTTATAAGTGTAACTCAAATATTTCAAAGCTTCTTTATTTGTTGGATCCAGTTCGATGACCGTTAAATACTCTGTTTTAGCAGACCCGAATTCTTTTTTCATAAAAAAAGTGTTAGCCAAATTGAAGTGCATGATTGCGTCCCCGCAGTAAATTAACAATCCGTCTGAAAAATATCTCTGGGCGCTGTCGTATTCACCATTATTATAATATATAAGCCCCGTATTATTAAAAGCGTTCAGGTTTTGAGGATTTATAGACAACGCTTTTTTGTAATAAAAAAGAGCGCTGTCTGTCATTTCCATCTTTTCCAAAATCAAGGCATAATTTGCATTAAGGGTTGAATTCTGTGGATTGAGTGAATAAGCCCTCTTGATCTGGTTGTAGGCAAAGTCGGTCCTTCCAATTCTCAAATATTCAAGGGCGAGATTGTGTCTTGTCACCCACGAGTTTGGAGAGGATTTTACAGCGAATATCTGGTGGGAAAGAGGATCCCTGTAAACCTTCGAATAGACATAAGTGACCGAAGAAAAAAGTACAAATAAGAACAAAAAGAACACGTACTTATACTTTGACAATATTTTTCCGAGATCAATTTCAGCCATCATCAGCATAACCCCCGGGAGGGCTGGATAAATTCTCGTTTCTATAAAACTTGCTGTCGTAAAACCTCTTGCGAAAGTTACACCTATCAACGACAGAAACCATAATGCTCCGAAGTAAAATTTACTTTTATCCCTGATCTTTCTAAAAGTAACCAATAGCACTATAAATGACAAGACAAGCACACCGTAAATCGGAAAGACATTTTCCGGTACAGGGTAAGGAGAAAGATCAAACGGAAAGACAAGCTTTCCGGAATAACTTAGAATTCCGAGAGCCATATCTTTAACCGAGTAAAATCCTCTGAATCCTAAATGTATAACCATACTTCTGAAGAAAAACCATAAGGTTGTAATTGCTAACCAACCCGCAGATAAAAGGGCGTTTCTTTTCGTAAAAATTTTTTCTTTTTGGACCAAGGCCAAATAAGCCAGATATACGGCAGGGAATAACAGAGCTGATTCCTTTGTCAGGAGTGCCGCTGAAAATGCCAAAAAATGTGAAGTCAGGATGAGCCAAGAGAATTTTTTTCTCAATTTTTCAAGGGATATAAGCGACAAAAGGAGAAAAATCAAAAGAAGAGAATCGTTCCTGCCCTGAATCCACGCCACGGACTGGACCGTCAAGGGATGGACAGAGAAAATCAGGGACAGAAAAAAACTTGACCTTTCAGAAACTTTCAACTGCCGGAGGAAAAAGAACAGCAAAAGGGTCGAAACTATATGAAAAATGACATTTGTCAAATGATATGACCGGGGATTTTCTTTTGCCCACTGGTATTCAATGACGTAAGACACGAGCATTAACGGCCTGTAGAATATTTTATTTTGGTCATTGGTCGAAAGAGACAAATCTTTTGTAAAAGAAGCGAAAATGTTTGAAGGTTTTTCAAAGAAGGACGCATTGTCCACAAGTAGATAAGAGTCGTCCCAGTTGACATATCCGAACTTTAGAGTTTGAAAATAGAGAATTATCGGGACAATTATAAGAATGAAGATAAATACGATATTTTTTTTCACTGAGAAATTATACTACGAAAATAAAAAAAGGGGAGATGAAATCTCCCCTTTTTTCACATGATGTTTATACTAGTGAAATAAAGTAAAAGATCTTGTATATGGTAAACCATTTAGCTTAATTCTTACAAAATATACACCTTTACTCAAGTTCAAGTCATTGGCATTCTGATAATACCTAAAATTGTGTTGGCCGGCGATAATATTTCCTGAGAATATGTTGCCAATTTTTTGACCAACTACGTTGTATATATCAATATTTACATTTGCGCTATTTTCAAGAGAAAACGAAATCAAAATTTCCTTTTCATGTAAAATTGAAACATTGAAAGTAAAAGTACTGTCAGATTTAATATCATTCAACTTATTTTGATCAATAAAATGATTTAATGGAACGATATCCTCATTAGAATTCCATGATAAAATAAATACATCATTAGACATCGAATCATTCTGATAATAAGGTTTTATTGGAGAAATTTGATATAAAAATCCAACAATGATAAAACTGCCGCTATTATTCAAAACTGATGTAGCTCTAACTTCTTCACCAGAATTACTCGTTCCTGTAAAAGTATAAGAAGCGATTTCTTGACCTGTTGAATCTAAAGATACAATATATACGCTGTCTCTATCAAAACCAACATTCCCGACTGCGACGAATTTAGCCATAATACTATCGTAAGCCAAATCAAAATAATACTTTCCAGTGTCTGTTTTTGACCAAATTATCTGACCTAATGAATCATATCTTGATATATAACCAATAGGTTGTGGTGAAGAATTACTAGTAACAGCAAATCCACCGTCGTTTGTAAGGCAGATCGCATTTCCACCGCCGGATATTGTCCAGATTGTATCCAAAACAGAATTCAGTTTGATTATTGCCCTTGAGCCAGAGCCGACAACAATATACCCACTGTCATTTAAAACGGCGATATCATACGCATATGTGCAATAATTTGTACTATAAGCCAGATCTTGCTCGTATTTAACTTGAAAATCATCCTTCAGAAGGCAAATTTGACCATTATAGTAATTTTTACCAACAATAACATAGTAATCATCGTGACCAAATTCAATTTTACTTATCTCATTAATCTCATCAATGAGATACTTATTAAAACTAGTTGGTTCGTTGTTCTCATTTACTTCACAAATTCTACCTTGTCCATCTCCAAAATCATATATACCTGCTGATAAAAAATGGCCGCTTTCTAATACAACAGAAGAATAATACTTTTCATGATCAAATCCTATATATGGATATATAGTTGGAGGATTCATTTGAAGACCAGGTCTTGCATTCACTATTAAGTAAAGACCATTCCTTGGAAAGGCAGGACTAATTGGTCTTGGCCTACTTGTATATCCTGTTATAATATAACTATTCAAATATTTATCAATATCGTATGCAAGATCTGGAAAAGTTCTTGCGTAACCATTGTTCCATCTATATCCTCCAAAATAATTATACTGACCTGATATTGACCACGAATAATCAAGCCCCACACAAGCATCTTTTGTAGAAATATTAAAAAGATTTAATATTAAAATAAACCAAACCACTTTAACCTCCAAATTTAGAATTATAAATTATTGAACGGAAGTAGATAAACTTTGTGGTTGGAAGCTCTTGGTTTAACCGGATATATTTTTATGGAAAAATTCCTTAAATATCTTTTAATAGAACATTGCCGTAAACTACGCAACGGCAGAGAGAGAGAGAGAGAGAGAGAGTTCATGAAATCTAACATATCGTGATTATATATAAAACTAAACTTTTGTCAAGCAATTTTAATTGTAAATTACGTTTTTACCGATTATTATATAAAATGTAAAATTCAAGGGTTGTACTTAAGAAACAAAAAAAGGGGAGATTTTATCTCCCCTTTTTTCATTGAACTGATCGATTACTGTCCGGGAGAAAGGGTAATAATTGGCACTGCGCCCTTTCCACCACCCACAATTGTGTATGCTGAAGCACCAAAGGCACCATGTTGATATGAAACTTCTCCCTCTCCCGGAGCAGCATCATCGACAACAGCGGCGCCAGCAGCAAACGGATTCTTGATATTCGAAGGAAGAGTCAAAGTAGCAAAACCATCACAATAATTTCCATCTGCTGTTGTTGAATACTCTTCTGCTGCAAGCTGGCATGTGTGGGCATTGGCTTTTACTTCAGACTCTTTCGCCCTGTCTCTCAGTCTGATGAAGTTCGGTATGGCTATCGCGGCGAGAATGCCGATGATGACCACAACGACCATCAGTTCGATCAGTGAAAATCCTTTCTTCATTCTAAACCTCCTTTGCTAAATTCTATATTCATACCGCTTTTCAAGCAATGCTTGTGCCATAATTGGTTAAATACACAAAATGCTTATTACCGACACTTGGAAATACACAACTAAAAATTTCTTCTCGCATATTGCAATTTACCGGACATATTATTGCATTTTGCCTGCTCCAATATTCATAATTATGCGACATGTTTTCATGGTGTTCATTTATAAGACCATAATCATAGTGATAACTCAACACGCTTTCCTTCCTCATAGCGTAGATATTACTCTTTTGGTAAAAAAATTGCAATATTTTTTTAAAGGCGTTTAAAATCATGGTATGCGGTTTTTTAAACACTTTAGATCAGCGATATCTTCTTTATATCTGTTATATTTTCCGATCTCATCAGGATAAAATAAACTCCGTCAGAAACCCTCACATTTTTATCGTCGTCTCTTTCCCACCTGAACAAATGTGTTCCCGCGGTTAGATTTCCTTCGACTATCGTTTTCACTTTCTGTCCGAGAATATTGTATATCTCTACTGTGACATGGGAATTGCCCGATATAACCAGCCTTAAATCAAAATTACCCGGCGAAAGATTTGGAGTGAGCAGTTCAAATTTTATGCCGCCGTCTCCATTGTCGTAACCGGGCGACTCACCTACGCCTGTAGTTATTTCGCTGAGAAGAACTGAAATCTTGTCACTCGTGTAATGTCCTGTTATTACGTCCACACCGCCGTTTCCGTTGAAATCCCCTAAGACCATACAGGAGGGGGCACTGTCAACTCCATAGAATTCGGCCTCGGAAAATGTCAGGTCGCCGTTTCCATAATGCACGGCCAAATTGTTAGTCTTGAAGTTGACTGTGACAATATCTTTTGTCCCGTCGGCGTCCACATCGGCGCATTCTATACCCCATGGCTCAAAACCTGTTCTAATCTCAAAATATTCTGAGAAATTTCCCGAACCGAGGTTCTTGAAAACCTGTATTGAATTGGAATATGCACTTGAGACAACTATGTCCTTGAGAGAATCCCCGTCAAAATCACAGACAACAAGACCAGTGGGATTACAGAGTCCTGTCAGAGAATCCCCCAAAGTAAACCTTGCCTGCCCGTCGCCGGTGAATATGCTGACTGTGTTTGAAAACTCGTTTACTACGAGTATGTCGAAAAAGCCGTCGCCGCTCAAGTCTTCAATCACCAGCTCACATGGCGATTGTCCGGTCCCGTAAAATGTGTCCACTGTAAAATTGCCGTTTCCATCGTTGGTCAGGAGAGAGATCTCAGAACTTCCTTGGAGAGAGACGACGAGGTCCAGATATCCGTCACCGTCAAGGTCTCCGCAGTTTATGTCGAAAGGATTTGTGTGATCTGTTCCGAACGAATATTGACCGGCCGAGGAAAATGTTCCATATCCGCTGTTGGAAAAAATATTTACATTATCAGAAGAATAATTAGCAACCGCTACATCCTGATCCCCGTCACCGTCGAAATCACCAGAGCAAATACCGTTGGGGGAAGAATCGCTCTGATATGAAAGTCTGTTGAAAAACCCGCCCTGTCCGTCGTTGAAAAGAACAGTGAAGTCATCTGATCCGCCGTTGGCTGTAGCCACATCGTTTACCCCGTCTCCGTTAAAATCACGGGCTACGATGTTCTGAGGGTATAGTCCGGTCTGATACTGAGGAGGTTTTACGAATTTGCCGTCTCCTCTGTTCTGTATTATAGACAGCAACCCGGATTTGAAGTTTACGACGCAGTAATCTATGTCTCCGTCACCGTCGAAATCTCCTCCTCCTAACTTCATGGGGAATTCGCAGGAAACGAATTCATCGAAAAGAGTCATCGGATCCAATAGATAATTCTTGAAAAGATAAACTTTCCTTTTATAGCTGTAATAATCCTGCTCAGATCTCATTGTAAAATAAAACCTCGTGAAATCATTCATCAGAGGAGTTATATAAAAATTTTGTGTAAAAAAATCGAAACCGAAATAATCCAATGATGTGAATTTCCCGTTTCCGTTGTTTATCATGTATATCAACTTGTCTGTGACCCATCCATAGAGAAATACGTCGTTATCTCCGTCACCGTCGGCATCGGTCACTTTTATGACATTATCTATGTGTGGAAAAGGAAACTCATAAAACGAATCAACAATAAATGATCCAGCCCCGTTGTTCCTTAAAACAAACAATCCGTCTGGAGACAAACCGAAATTATAAAACATAACATCATCATAAGAATCATTTGTTAAATCGGCAATTTCGATATCTATTAGAGATAACCAAAAATCTCCTATAACTAAAGAATCATAAAAATTGTAATGACCTGCCCCATCGTTCTTATATATAAAGGATCTAGCTGGGTAAACCATTGTAAAAATATCATTGTCCCCGTCATTGTCCAGGTCGCCAAGTTTAAAACCACAAAAAAAAGTCAAGGATTCAGTAATACAAGATTCAAAACTGAAATTGTAGTTTCCGTCGTTTTTGTATATGAAAATTGTGTCTGGGGTATCCCAATAATTTTTTGTAAGTGGAACGTATAAAATATCCAGATCATTGTCTTCGTCTATATCGCCTATATCGGCGAACCTCACTCCTCCTGGAGCAATGAACTCATGCCTTGAAAAATCGTAATTTCCCTGGTTTATCAGGAACAAAAATTTCCCGGATAATGGATTTATCATTATCACATCGGCCAATTGGTCATTGTCTATATCTTCGACCAAAAAACAAATGTCTCTATATTTTACCTGATAAAAATCCGAATCTCCATAAACATCATATCTCGCTTCAAACAGAGCACTGTGAGAAAACAAGTTCAAAGCAGAGAAAATCAACATGAATATGAATAATGTTTTCTTTGACATGTTTCCTCCTAATTTGAGCCGTATGAGCTGTGGAGAGTTATTATTTTTCTTCCGTATTTTCCTCCAGCAATAATCGTGTACGGCAGTGTTCCAAAAGTAGAGCAAAAACTTACTTTTCCCTCAACACCATATTGAACATCATCAATAATCCAATTGCCTAGCGAATCAAAAGGATTGATTATACTACTATATGGTAGGTTTAAATGTGCATATCCATCCGGATAATATCCACCGTTATAACTTGCATACTCTTCTGCGGCTTTCTGGACCATGTAGGCATTAGTAATGACAATTGACTCAAGATATCTCGTTCTGTCGAGGTTTATGGACATGTACTCGTCCTCGGCGTTTTTGACACTGAAAATACTCGAAGCGACGGCATTTTTAAAGAACAATCCGTCGTTGAAGACTATATCTGCTGATATTGTCACAACTGCCAATAATGCCAAAAAAAATACAATTAAAAAAAATTTCAAAATTTTCTTTTTCATTTGAGCCTCCTGATTGAATTTTCAACTAAAATAAAGCAATTAATGCGCCAATAATCTGTCATCATCGATTGTGATCGCCTTAACGCTATTTACAGTAAATAATATGTAAAGTCATAACATAAATAACAGTTTATTTTTCGCAAATTGCAAATCCATGCTCTTTTCGTGAGTTATTGCAAAAACTGCATAATTTATTTTTGCAATTGCAAAACTTGACATATCTATTTTTTCGAATATCTTTTAGCATATAGAACAATTTTAGTTCGAAGTTCAACTTAACAATATACTTAAAGGAGGTCATGTCTATGGCAGTTAAGTTGGTTCCTGTCAACAGGAAAGTCATCGTCGAAAGAACCGACGAACAGGAAGTCAAAAAGGGTGGGATAATTATTCCCGACACGGCAAAAGAAAAGCCCCAGAAAGGCAAAGTAGTGTCTGTCGCCCAGGTCACTAAAAAAGATGAAGATCCCATGCCGGTAAAAGAAGGAGACGTCATTCTTTTCGGCAAATACGCCGGAACAGAAATCTCGGTCGAAGACAAAGATTTTCTAATTCTCAACGAAGACGAAATTCTCGCAGTAATACAAGGATAAATGGAGGTATAAATGGCAGCAAAAGACATTTTCTTCGGCGAAGAGGGAAGAGACTCGATTGCCAGAGGCGTCGAAAAGCTATCCAAAGCGGTCAAGGCGACTCTGGGTCCAAAGGGAAGAAATGTCCTGATAGACAGGAAATTCGGTTCCCCTCTCGTCACCAAAGACGGCGTGACTGTTGCGAAAGAAATTGAACTCGAAAACTCTTTCGAAAACATGGGCGCTCAGATGGTCAGGGAAGTCGCTTCAAAGACTTCTGACGTCGCAGGCGACGGAACTACTACGGCTACGGTTTTGGCAGAAGCCATATACAAAGAAGGCAGAAAGAACGTAACGGCCGGCGCAAACCCGATGGCTCTCAAGAGAGGTATAGAAAAAGCGGTCGGCTCCGTGGTGGAAAATCTTAAAACTATGTCCAATCCTATAAAAGGCAAAGAAGAGATAGCGCAGGTCGGCAGGATTTCGGCCAACAATGACGCCGAGATAGGCAACATAATAGCCGATGCCATGGACAAAGCCGGAAAAGACGGCGTCATAACGGTCGAAGAGGGAAAAGGCCTCGAAATGGAACTCGAAATCGTCGAAGGAATGCAGTTCGACAGAGGTTACATTTCCCCTTATTTCATTACGGACTCTGAAAAAATGGAAGCCGTACTCGACAAACCGGCAATCCTTATATACGACAAAAAAGTTTCGGGAATGAAAGACCTTCTTCCCCTTCTCGAAAAGACTGCTCAGCAGGGAAAACCATTGCTCATAATAGCCGAAGACGTCGAAGGTGAAGCTCTCGCCACTCTGGTAGTCAACAAGATCCGCGGCATACTAAAAGTAGTCACTGTTAAAGCTCCCGGATACGGCGACAGAAGAAAAGCGATGCTCGAAGACATAGCCATTCTCACTGGCGGAAAAGTCATTTCAGAAGACGCCGGAATGAAGCTCGAAAACACGCTTTTGTCGGATCTCGGGTCCTGCGACACCGCCAAGGTAGACAAAGACAACACGACGATAATCAAAGGCTACGGTTCGGAAAAGGCGATAAAAGACAGAATATCGCAGATAAGAAAACAGATAGAAGAGACCAAATCCGACTACGACAAGGAAAAACTTCAGGAAAGACTCGCCAAACTCGCCGGCGGAGTGGCCGTAATTAACGTCGGCGCCGCGACTGAGATAGAGATGAAGGAGAAAAAAGCGAGAGTAGAAGACGCCCTTCACGCGACAAAAGCCGCGTCTGAAGAAGGCATTGTCCCGGGCGGCGGAGTTGCCCTCATAAGGTGTTTACCCGCTCTCGATAAGCTGATAGCTTCGAAAGACATAGAGATCGACGAACGCACCGGAATAGAGATAATAAGAAAATCCGTCGAAGCCCCTCTCAAACAGATAGCGATAAACGCCGGTTGGGAAGGCGCGATAGTAGTTGAAAAGGTGAAAGATTCCAAAGAGAACTCTTTCGGATTCGACGCTGAAAAATGCGAATACGTAGACCTTCTCAAGGCTGGAATCATAGACCCGACTAAAGTCGTCAGAAGCGCGATTCAGAACGCTTCTTCAGTCGCTTCACTGCTGATTACAACCGAAGCGATGATAACTGAGAAGCCCGAAAAGGAAAAAGCCCCCCAGATGCCTCCGGGAGGTATGGGCGACATGTACTGATAAAAAGGGGGCTTCGCCCCCTTTTTTTGTTTTATGAAACATTTTTTTCTTTTATTAAATCTGTTTTTGACTTATCATAGAAAATACGTTTCCTTAGCCGCTTTTCGGCGATGGAACTTGAAATAAACAAAACCTTCCAAGGGAGTATTTATGCCTATATACGAATATAAATGCGAAAAATGCGGAGAATGCTTCGAGCTTCTCAGAGATTTCAATTCGCCCCCTGACGCCGTTTGCCCTTCTTGCGGATCCACGGCGAAAAAAATAATCTCCTCCGGAGTCGGGCTTGTTTTCAAAGGGTCAGGATTCTACAAGACGGATTACAAGGACAAAAAAACCTCCACGTGCGAGAAATCCAAGGACTCAACCTGCAAGACATGCCCCAAGAGCAAGGCAGAGGCTTGATGCACATTCTAAAAATCGCATCGGAAGCCTATCCCTACTCGAAAACCGGCGGACTTGCCGACATGGTCGGCGATTTGTCGAGACACCTTTCCAAACTCGGCCACGACGTCAGGGTGGTTCTGCCCTATTACAGATGCACAAAAGAAAAAAAACTCGACATCGAGATACTTGCTGATGATTTCAAAGTCGTATGCGGAGGTATAACTGTCATCTGCAGAATACTGAAACACCTGGAGACTTCTTCTTCAGTCAGATTTTACTTCATCGAACAGGACAAGTATTTCGACAGACCTGAGCTTTACAATGAAATCAACGTAGATTATCCCGACAACGCCGAAAGATTCATATTTTTCTGCAACGCTTCCGTCCAGATGGCCAAATACTTTGATTTCAACGTGGATGTAATACACTGCCACGACTGGCAGTCAGGTCTGGTGCCGGCTCTCATAAAATCCGGCGCCTACAAGCCATCTCAGCTCGCTGACGCAAAAACAGTATTCACTATTCACAATCTGGGATATCAGGGAAACTATCCCATGTCTAATTTTCACCTGACCGGACTTCCGCCTGAATTTGCTTCAACCGAAGGTCTCGAGTTCTATTCGAACATGTCTTTGATCAAATCCGGCATAATTTATTCGGATGTCCTTACAACTGTCAGCCCGAGATATGCCGCCGAAATACAAACTCCCCAATACGGCTTCGGTTTGGACGGATTGCTAAAGGAAAAGCGAAATAAACTGATAGGCATATTGAACGGCATAGACGAAAATCTCTGGAATCCTATGTCCGACCCGTTTCTATGTTGTCATTACAGTGAAGAGGCGATTGATGATAAAACCAACTGCAAAAAAAGCCTCCAGAACAAAATGAATTTTATTGCCGATCCCGAAGTACCGCTCATCGGAGCCATTTCGAGAATAGCCCATCAAAAGGGACACGACATGCTCGCCAGGGTCTTACCCGGAATTCTATCCAATGACATTCAGATGATCGTACTCGGAACCGGGGACCCTGAAATCGAAAGCAGTTTCGAAGCCATTTCCCGTCATTACAACAATTTCAAATTCATAAACGCTTTCGACGAACCCCTTTCACATCAGATAATCGCGGGATCCGACATTTTTATCGTGCCAAGCCGTTACGAACCTTGCGGCCTGACCCAGATGTTCGCACTGCAATACGGCACTTTACCTGTCGTTCACGCGACAGGCGGTCTCGACGATACGGTTAAAAACTTCGATCCCGTTACCGGAACAGGCAACGGAGTAAAATTCATGCCTTTTTCGGACATTGAATTCACTTCCGCGCTCGTAAAAGCGATAACCCTTTTCGACAGGGACAAAAAGTTGTGGAAAAAGATACTTCAAAACGGCATGCGGGAAAATCATTCCTGGGACCACAGAGTGCTTCAATATCACAATCTCTACCGAAGTATAACGCGAGAAGCAGTTCCTGCGTCATGATGAAGATGAAAATAATATGAGCAGACAAAATAAAGGACTTTTTCAAATATACACGGGAAACGGCAAAGGTAAAACTACAGCCGCAATAGGCCTGGCCGTTCGAGCTGCGGGGGCGGGATTTAAAGTTTACATCGGACACTTCCTGAAAGGCCTTCGTTATTCAGAGCATTCTTCTCTCGAAAAATTTTCGGGTCAGATTTTTTTTGACCTTTACGGTGGAAAGGATTTTATAGACCTCACGTCCCCTTCCGAAGCTGATTTCGAAAGAGCGGAAAACGGTTTGTACATGGCCGAAGAAAATCTTTTCAGAGGCGGATTCGATCTCGTCATTCTGGACGAAATCAACATCGCCGCTCATTTCGGCCTAATCGAAATGAAAAGAGCTGTAGGTCTGATAGAAAATAAACCGGAAAACACAGAACTGCTTTTCACCGGAAGATATGCGCCAGGGGAATTCATAGAAAAAGCGCACCTCGTCACTGTCATGGAGGAAGTCAAACATTATTTCCGGGACGGCGTTGAAGCCAGAACCGGTATAGAGATGTGAACCTAAAGAGATTTGCTTTTTTTAACGCCTGCTTATGTTCGGTTTTGGCGCTGTTGTTCGCCGCCGGATGTAAAGAAGATTCCGCCGGATACCGGGAGGATATGGAATTCGATAAAATCGTAATTCTCGGCCCAAATCTGACCGAAATTACCGCTTCCCTCGGCTGTTCGAAATATATAATCGGCATAGACGACTGGTCGGATGAAAAACTCGCCGGTTCCGGAGCCGTCAGAGTCGGGGGCATACTTGATCCGAATCTTGAACTTATAGCATACCTCGAACCTGACGCAGTTTTTGTCGCCGGAAATCCCGAACAATTCAGAACTTTTCTTTCTCAGTACTCCATCCAGGTTTTCGGTTTTAACGTGGAGGACACCTCCGGAATAATCGAAGCCGTCCAAAAAATAGCGGAAATTCTCGGTTGCAGTGAAGAAGGCGAACGCCTCATCTCTTCTATCAGAGCTGAAGTGAAAGAAATAGCGTATCGTCCCGCCGCGTTTCGGCCCAAAGTAATCGTCGCCATAACTTCTGAAATCTCATCTCCCGAGAAATTCATGTCAGCTAACGGAAAAACTTTTCTCGGTGAGATCATCTCTATCGCGGGAGGTGACAACGTCCTGAAAGACAATCCGGTTCTCTATCCCGAAATCTCCAGGGAGGCCGTTATACTTCTCGATCCCGACGTCATTATCGAACTCAGACCTGCAAGCCGTTCTGGAATTTTTGACTCCCTTGAAATAACCGGCAGATGGGCAAATTCCTATCCCGGCGTCAGCGCAATCGTAAACGGAAACGTTCATGTTTGTTTCAGCGAAAAAATTCTTGTTCCGGGTCCCGACTTCCCTGAATCCGCGAAACTAATAAGACGAATAATCGAAAGAGCCGTTCATGCTGAAGATTGAAAGAGCCTGTTTTTCCTACGGCAGGAATTTCTCGCTTCGGGAAATCGATCTTCATGTAAAAAAAGGCTCGTTGACCGCCTTAATAGGTCCTAACGGCAGCGGGAAAAGCACTCTTCTCAAAATAGCCGTCGGTTATTCCAGGCCCGACGAGGGAAACGTGATTTTCCTCGGGTCCGACATAGGAAAGATACCCACCCGTGAAAAATCCAAACTGATCTCGTACCTGCCTCAGTTCACCGCGTATGAACTTCCTTTCACCGTAGAGCAAACCGTTTTCATGGGACGTTTTCCATGGCTCGGAAGTTTGGGATTCGCCGGTAAAGGAGACTTCTTGCCTTTAAAGGAGATTATGCAGGAATTCAGCCTTACAGATATCGCGGGAAGAAAATTTCAGACCTTGAGCGGAGGAGAGCGCCAGAGGACGATGATAGCCGCAAGCCTCGCTCAGAGCGCGGTGTTCCTCGCACTCGACGAACCGACCGCCTCTCTCGACATTTCCCATCAGATAGAAATATATAGAAAACTCAGACGACTTTCCGACTGCGGAACAACCATCCTCATGGCAAGTCACAACATTACTTTAGCCGGAGTCTATTCCGACGAAATAGTAGTCCTCAAAGAGGGAAGATTGGCTGCAAAAGGAAAACCCCGCGAGATCATTGACGAAAAAACAGTACGCTCGGTTTTCGGCGAAGAATTGGCGCTTGTTTACGAAGACGGAGTCCCTCTAATATTCCCGAGGCCGAGTTGAAAACCATACTGACGCGCAAAAAATTTTTTTTCAGCTTTTTTCTGCACGCCGCACTTGCATTTGGCGTTCTCGCCGCCGCACCTTTTATAGGTTCAGTCGACATAGGACTGAGCGACATTTTAAAGGAGGGAGTATTAAGGGAAATATTTCTAAATTACAGGATCCCGAGAGCCCTGACTGCATTCTTCCTCGGCGGCGCTCTTTCGCTGTCAGGAGCCGTCCTCCAAAGCACCTTAAAAAATCCTCTGGTAGAGCCCTACACTCTCGGAATCAGCAGTGTGTCGGCTCTCGGGGCTTATCTGGCGGCGACATATTTATCTTCCCTCGCCTTTTCCGGGATATTCTTTTCTCTTGTATTTTCAGCCGTCACTACTGTTTTTATTTATACTGCGTCCACGAGAAAGAAAACCTTTGCGATACACGACCTCGTTTTGGCCGGCATAACTTTAAGCATTTTCGCCGGATCTACAATAACGTTTTTGCGTTTCGTTTCGAATCCTTTTTCGGCAGGAACTCTGGACCGCTGGCTGACCGGATCTCTCGCTTTTTCAAGCTGGAAAACTCTCGCCGGAACAGCGCTTTTCTCTGTTCCCCTGATTTTTTACACCGCGTCAAAAATGAACTCATACAACTGCCTTTATTTCGCAGACGAAATAAGCTTTTCAAGAGGAGTGAACGTCCAGTCCCTGCAGAAGTATTCTTTTCTTTTCGTGAGCCTGTTCGTAGCAGGGTCCGTCGCTTTTTTCGGTCCCATTGGATTCGTCGGATTAATAATCCCGCACATAGAAAGGAATATTTCCGGACACGACTACAGAACTATGCTGCCGGCTTCTTTTTTTTCAGGTGCCGTGTTTTTATCAGTCGCAGACGTAATCTGCAGAAAAGCCGTTCAGCCTGCAGAACTGCCGGTCGGAATAGTAACGGCTCTTTTGGGCGCCCCTTTTTTCCTGTATCTTCTCTTGTTTAATAAAAGTAAAGAAAATCATTGACATTAAAAAAAAGAAAATATAATTTAATTAAAGGTTTATGAAGAAAGGGTTTTTTTATCATCCACCTGATTAATGAAAATAACGTATTTTTGCTAAAGTCTGCGAATTCTAAAGGCGTGTATTCGGAAATGCTCAAAGGCGTTAAGGCCGAACCATACGGCGTTATTCTCAAAGCGCTTTTGGACAGAGAAAAAATGAACTCTTTCGTTTTGGAAGGAAACATCGCCTTTCCGCACGCCAGAATCAATCTCATTTCTTCTCCTATTGTCTCGGTGGGTATTTCCGTGGGAAAAGACATACCTTTCCCCTGGCAGATGGAAAATTCAATTTCACCCGTTAACTTTGTTTACCTTCTCGTATTGCCTACTCAGGAGTATTACCTTCACTCTTCGGGAAAATATGTAAAATATTCCGACATCGTCGGCGAACTCGCTAGATTTTTTAAAACAGTAAAAACAAAAAAAATAATGAAAAAAATAAAAACCGCAGCCCAATTCGTCGAATTCGTCGAGGAGTATAAAAATGCCAATGAATGAACAGCTCGAGATCCTTCTCGCCGTAGACAACGCGGAGACTTACATAAGCGAACTCTCAAACGACAGATATCTCTCAAAACTGAAGGAAATCGGGATGAGTTTCGACGAAGGCACAGTCAATAATTTTCAAAACACGAAAGAAAAACTGCTTAAAAAACTCCCTTCTGTTCTTATGAAAGAATATCAGCGGCTGATGAAGAAATACAATCAGGACCTGATCCCGAGAGCAATTGTCCCGGTGAGAGAAGACAGGGGAGAAGGATACTGCGTGGGATGTTCAAACAGAATACCGGCCGAAGTTTTTCAAAGAGTAAAAAATCACACTTCTGTTGAAAGATGCGAGAACTGCGCGAGATTCATTTTCTGGCCTCCTCTTCCCTGATCTGATCCATTGCGATTCGTATCATTTCCTTGTAGCCGATTATTCTCAGAATGTCTCTGGCGTTGTCCAGAACAATGAATTCAGAAGATCCTCTCTCTTTTATCATGTCGGAAAGAGTTTTAGGCGGAAAATTTTTCGCGGTTACCCAATTTGAATCCGCTACCAGAATATCCGCGAGATCCGACTGAATCAGTGATGCGGGCATAAAACCCTTTTCCAGTCTCAAAGCGACATATCCCTTCAAATCGGCTGTAGCCAAAAGCCTTTTCAGGAAATTTTCTGAGGCTCCGTCGTTGAAGCAGTTCCATTCTTCCTCGAGTAGTCCAGACAGCCCTTCTTCTCTGGGATCTGCATAATTAGTTCTCATGAATTCAGTTAATGTATAAACATCGTACGACCACCTGGAACCGGGGACCGATACACCTGATAAAACAATTCCGGAATAGAAGTATTTTTCAGACAGCTCCTGAATCAGTCCATAGATCAGAAACCCGTACTCCCTGTTTGAAGGGGAAACGTAATAGCCTTCGACGCCGAATCTTTCTCTCAGGTCTTCGAGAGAATACGAACTCATGCTTCTGCCTGTTTCGTCGGCTAAAAGCCAATCCTTGTGCCTGTGAAAGATGTGAGAAAGGACGGAAGGCGAAAGCGATTGAGTCCAAATCCTGAAAATATCTAGATTGAAAAAAACAAGAAGATTTTTCATTTTGGCGCAGTAAATGATCTCATCGAGTACGTCGTACGTGTACGTAAACTCAAAATATTCGGAAGGGAACAAAGTCCGGCCGTCTTTGTAAACATCCACGACTATTCCGTCTACGCCGAGATCGGCAACAGAATCAATGAATTTCTGCACTTGTTCCATCGCCAGCTCTTCCTGTTCGACGAGTACAAAAACGGCGCACAGCGACTGTTTTACAGAAAAGAAAACAAGAATCGCCGAAAAAAGTATAATTGTCAGTGATTTCACTGGCTGTAAAAATTAAAAGGAACAGTGAAGGTGAATGATCCGCCTCCCGGATCTATCGGACCGAAAGACCATCCGCTTATCGCCGACAATATCTGCTGTTCCAAGGAGGGCAAACCCAGAGTGCTGCTGACAAGCGATGCGTTCGACACGAAGCCTTCTTCCGAAATCGTTATTCTGACGACGATCTTTCCTTGAAGCGAAGGATTGACTTCCAGTTCCTTCTCGTAAAAGTATTTGAGCCTTCCCTGGTACCTGACTATTGCTCTTCGAACGTCCGCGGCGTCTCGCGCGCCCGAGGTGGCCGCCGAACCAGTCAGGTCGGCAATTGTCCCTCCCCTGACTCCCGCTGTTCTCTGATGCTGAAGATCGCCTCCAGTCGCAGTGCCCGTTGATATCTCCGTGCCTCCTGTGACTCCAACTGTCCCGGTGACCCCTCCTCCGAGTCCTCCTGCTCCCCCCGCCGCAGAAGCCGCTCCTCCGGAGACGCCTGACAACGAAGCACCTCCGGCCAACAGATCCTGAATGCTCGCATCTCCGCCGCCGAGTCCCATCGGTCCGGTCATCGGACCCGATCCGACGCCGAGAACTCTCAGTCCCCTGGCCACTCTCGATGTCTGCCCGCCCTGGCCGATGCCTCCTCCCGCCCCGCTTCCGGATCCCGCTCCGCTTCCGGATCCTGAACCCGAACCCGAGGATGTTCCTTCTCCAGTGCCCTCTCCGGTCGTAGTCATTCCAAGGGTTCCGCGCCTGAGGCTTTCTATGTCTTCGCTCATAGAAACGTCGAGAAGATCGCTCTCTTCGAGTCTTTTCAATGTTTCTTCTGCGGTGGCAATGTTAATATTGAGCGCTTCAACTCTTACGGTGAAAGAGTATATTATCCAGAAGACCCAGAAAACCACGGTCGTAAAATCGAATATTGCGAATTGCTTTCTGTCCTTGGTGTGCTCTCCTATGGTGAGCCTGTCGTGAGGCCTGTTGTTAAATCTCTCCCATTTCGGTTTTCCCCGTTCTTTTTCTATTGGCTGGGGTTTTACTTCCGGTTCGGGAGGTTTTAGAGGAGACTTGACCGCTTCCCTGGGAACGGCTTCTTCCCTGACTCCGAGCCTGACTATGAAGCTGTTCAGGTATTTGAGGTCGGCTCTGTCTCCCGGTCCGAGTTCGAATTTCTTTTCCAGAATATTGTTTGAAACAAAATACTCTTCGTCAATTCTGATTCTTTCTCCATCCTTGTTAATGACTCCGTTGAAACCGGGGACAAGGGTCAAAACGTAACGCTTGTCAGAAGAACAGAACAGCTTGAGTTCTTTTTCTATGGAAGGTTCGCGGACAGCTGAACGGGGCGTGTTGCCCGCAAGAAAAACCTGGTTATTCTTGACGAGGTACTTTTTCAACCTGCCACCCTGAATAATTTCAACCCACCCCGTTAAAATTGCGGAACCGGTTCCCTCGGTCTTTCTTTCCTGCGGTTTGGCAAAAGACTGAAAACCGTATCCGATTACTGTTCCGCCAACCTGAATTCTTCCCCTGCTCGCGGGATCAAGAGGAAGAATTATCTGATCACCTTCTTTTCTCACCTTCGCACGCAGTGCTATGTCCTTTACAGACACCTCGTCTTCGCCGATTTTTATCCATCCTCTGAATACATCCGGCTTGATCCTCAGTTCGTATGAATTGTTCACGCCGTTGTATGAGAAAAGAGCTTGTTTGTCGGAAATCCCGGGAACGTCCTCCTGTATCACAATCTCGCAATCCTCGCTCTTTCCTATGGCGATGAGATCTTTCTCGACGACGAAATGTCTCCGCTTGCCCTGCTGCTGAACAACTACGGCAAGTTTGATCTCTTCCATTTTTCCCCCTTTAAACCGTCAGTATTTCGGTGTTATAACCATAACCGAAACTTTTTTGTATCCTGCCATCGTGCAGGTGTTGACAATCTGAGTAATCAGATTATAACTGGCCA
Organism: candidate division WOR-3 bacterium; assembly: GCA_016934535.1. Taxonomy (NCBI): domain Bacteria; kingdom Pseudomonadati; phylum Caldifarciminota; species Caldifarciminota bacterium. The sequence goes on along the minus strand of JAFGSQ010000015.1, from coordinate 39,872 downwards.
GGCTGTCGGCCTGGATTATTACTTTTACTGAGTCAGGGTCAATCTGGTTTATTTCCGCAGTCTGAATAGCGATCTCGTAAGTCTCTCTTAGTTTGTCGAGAAGCGGAGCTATGAAAGTGTCTGTTTTCGCCGGCATTTTTTCAGCCGATTCGATTATCGAAGTCTGATCGAGCGTGATGGAATAACTGTTCGCCGTTACAACGTTTACACCCACACGAGTTTTCTCTTCAATTTCTTCTTCCGAAATGACGGTCGGAAGGTTTACGTCCATTGGAGGAGGGCTCTGATTAGGATCTGTCGAAAAATTAAGAAGAAGAAATATTAGAATTATCGTGAACATGTCTATGAGTGAAGTCAGTTGAAGGACTGGAGTTTGCCTCTCCGAACCCGGTCCCCTGGATGAGTTTGATGATTTGAGAGACGAAATGGACTTCCTGAACATCATCTTTCTTTTGGTGGGAGGTTTGGGAAACCATTTCCACGATTTATCAGAAGTCCGGTCGGTTTCTATTGGCATAGTTCTCTCCGTTTCAGGATCCTGAAGGCCACCAGGGAGGAGGCTGAAGGTAATTGTTTTGAAAACCGTTTTTCTGAGAAATCTTCATGAAGTTTACGAGATCATTCAAATTTACTCTTTCCCCGCTGACGGCATCTCCTATGCTGTCTACCGAGATAAGTATGAAAAGGTTTAGTCTGCTGACAACGCTGTCTATAACCGCGCCTTCTTGAGGATTTTCCCTGAGAACGGTTTTTATCTCTCTCCAGTTAGGGGCAAGAAGTACTTCCGGAGTCGAGTCCAGAAAAACCGTAACTTCCTTTTTAGCCTCTATAAAAAGCGAGTCGAGTTTTTGCCCAATAAAAGTGTCAGCCTGATCCCAACCTTCAAAAAACCGCGTTTTTTCGATCAAAGTGTCAACGGCTATGGATTCTCCACCGACGTATCTGTATCTGGACAATTCACAAACTATCCTGCCGTCTTTAGTTCTCGCGAGAATAGTCGTCATGAAATATGTGGGAGGAGGCAAATAGCTTTCTCCTTCGACGGCTCCGAGTCCGGCTAGTTCCAGATTCATGATGGAAGTCTGAACTATTTGAAAACTCGTCAAAAGCGCCGGAATCAGTATCATAAAAAGATTGAGCACCGTAGTGACATTGACCCCCTCCTGATGTCTGTATTTCCGGCCGGCCTTGGATACGGCGTAAGACATCCGTCAATCCTTCTTTATGTCCTGAAGCATATTCATAATCCTGACCGAGTATTCGTCAATGTCGTCAACTATGCCGTCTGCCCTGGATTGCAGAAAAGAATGCAAGAGCATAACGGGTATGGCGACCAGCAAACCGAAAAAGGTTGTATTGAGAGCAACCGATATGCCCTGAATAAGCTCTAAAGTTCTGGTTGAAGCACTCGCCGTCAAAAGAGCGCCGAAAGATTTCAACAGACCAGCTATGGTTCCCAGAAGTCCCAGAAGCGTTGCAACCTGAGCGAGAACCGGAAGATAATTCAGGCGCTTGTTCAATCTCGGGATTTCAGCGAGACCAACTTCATCAACGGCGTTCTGCATCTCCCTCACGTCGCCTTTGTAGTTTCTCAGGCCGGCACCGATAATTTTTGAAAGAGGTTTTCCGGTTCCGTCGCAGTGCCTTATCGCCCCATTGTAATCACCGTCTCTGAGTTTTTTAGTGACTATGCGCAGGAAATTATCGGCATTTATGCCTGATCTCATCAGGAAAACAAGCCTTTCGATTATCAAACCGAGTGATACCAAAGCTACAAGAGCGATAAAGTGCATAGCCCATCCGCCATTCTTGTAAAACTGGATGAAAGCCATTAGAATCAACCTCCTTTAATATTATTACTTGCCAGACAGATAAAAAATTCCGGATGTGAGAAGAAATGTTCCGCCCGCTGCCAGAAAATAAGCGCTGGATTTTTCACCCCTCGACAATAGATAGACTCCGGCAGCTGTTCCTGCTCCGCCCAAAAAAAGAAAAGTCCTGGAATAAGGCCTCGTTATCTGTCTTCGGCCTATCATTCCGAGTTCGGATCTCGCCTGGAAAACCTGATTCAGGATCTCGCGCGAAAAACTCTGCGAAATTATGAAATTCGAGAAATCAATTTTAGCCGTTGCCGCGATGTTTATGACCAGAGGTTCTCTTGCCGTCCCCCTTATCTCGATTTCTTCGATCTCAAGGATGCTGCTCGGTATCTCCTGCGAAAAGCAGAGGGCTCCGGCGAGCATTAATAAAATAAATATTATTTTTTTCATCACATTCCGCCTGTCGAAAACTCTTCGCCGGCTGAATAACTAAGGCGAAGTTGTTTCTTCTTCGATGCTATCATAGTTTTGTTCATCAGGGAACAAATCCGGTCTGAATTTTTTAAGATTTTCCACAGCCTCTTGAGCGTCCCGGTACCATCTGTTGTCAGTGAGCCCGTTGCTTTCCGCAGTCTGCATCGACGCAAGATAGAATTGGACCGCGGCATCTTCATAAGGAAGCGCTTGCTGTTCCAGCTGTTCCTGAAAATATATTTGTTCATCTTCCGTCCACGAAGGGTCATACTCTGCTTCCCTGAAAGCTCTCGCGTAATCTTCATTGCACTGGCCGAGAAGGAACAAAGCCGCTATTGTCGAAAGCCCTGCTCTGAGGCCGGCTATTCTCGTCAGATTCTCCGCGATAGCCTTCATGTCGGCGTCGTATGGGGGATATGAATTGTCAATCGGCCAGTAAAGTTCAGTTCCCTTGATTGTCTCAAAATCTATTTCTACGACATCTATCATGTCCATTTCAATTTCTGAAGGCGACACACCGGCGGCTCTGCCTCCTTCGAAATAATCCATCAATATCCTTCTTCTGACATTGTCAGCGTCTGAATTCAAACCTAGACTGTCCAGTGATAAAGCCTGCCTGTGAAGAGATTGGTAATGGAGTTCTTCGGAAAAAGACGTACCATTGGCAACTCTCATGAACGAATTCTCTGCCCCCTGGAAGTTCCTCGCCCCGAAAAACGATTTGCCAGTCCAATACACGGCGTCTTTGGTTCCCTGGGAGGAAGGGTATCTCGCGGTGAATGATTCGAGGGCGCTCGCCGCCTCATTCCAGAGGTTTCCGCTTTGAAGACCCGCGCTGTCAGCTCTTTCGGCCTTTGAAATGGCGATGTTGGCCAGATTCATGTACGCCGAATAAAGGAGGCTGTCTTCCTGGTAGTCATAATTCCGAATGTAAGATCTGAAAACTTCAACGGCTCTGGTCTCGTAACCGGCGTTGAAAAAAATGACTCCGGCGTTGAAAAGCGCTTTTTTCCCTTCTTCGCGGTCTGAATACTTGCCGTGGACTTCGAGGAAAGTTGCGGCTTTCATAGTGTCCGTCTCAGTAAGATTCGAAGCTGACTGAAAGGCTATCAGGGCAGCCTGCCTCGACAAAGTCGTGTCGCTTGACTGTGAGGCGGCTCTGAGGAACCAGCTTTCAGAAGAAGACAGGTCTCCAAGATTGTAGTAGCTCTGGGCGATCATCGCCGACGCCGAGGCGGAAGCTTCCGAAGAAGGAAAATCATCGATGACTTTCATGTACCAGTTCTTTGCTTCTTCGTATCTTTCGGCCTCGTAAAGCATTTTACCCATTGACATCGAAATGTTGACAGGATCTGAAATATCAGTGCCGGGTCTTTCGTCCCACACGCCCATGTACCTTTGAGCCGCGACGAGCATACTGTCCTGTCTCTCGTCCGAAGAGCTGTCCTGCGAATACCATTGATTGAAGGACGTCACCGCTTCGTAGGCGGCCGGCAAGGTCAAAGTGTCGTATGTCCCGTCGAAAGCCACACGAGTGTAATTGTTCGCGGCGTCAATATATTTTCCCATTTCGTAATAAGCTTCCGCGAGGGCGAATCTAAGTCCGTAAACTTCAGGATCATCCGGATACTGGTCTATAAAATTTCCGTATCTTTCAGCCGCCGTGGACCACTCTTCATACGTGCCCTCCTGAATGGCTTTTCTGTGATGTATTCCGGCTGTGTAAAGCATCGCTTCACGTATGAGTGAGTCGGTGGAAGACACTCTCGCGGTGTCGCCGGTGCTGTCAAGAGTGACCTGCCAGTCTTTTCCGTAATCTTCGACCAGCCTGTCCATTGTCGCGTCGGCCAGAGTCATGTCTCCGACTTCGGCGTAAAGCGATGCCAGATCACGCAGGACAAAAGGTGCACCAGGACTTTTCGGATACATGTCGAGGTAAGTATTGTACGCTTCAATTGCCTTTTGGTAATCCACCTTTTCTTTGAAAGTCTCGGCGAGTTTGAGGACGATCTCGTCGCCTTTTGGCATCTCCGAAAGAACGGTCAGCACCCTGCGGAGCCTCATAGTGCCGTTTGGAAGCTCGGAAAAATCGAAGCCAAGATACATGACTGCTTCGTCGGCAAGTTCCGTTCTTCCCTCCTCGGCCGACATCTCGAGGAGGAAAAGGAAATGGGTTATTGAAGCGGGGATAGAATCGGGTCCGGCAACCCTGTTGAGCCATCCAATCATATAAACAGCTTTGTCGTAATTGGGATCGTCAGGATATTCGAGGACTTTGTCGAAATAATCTATGGCGAGATCCACTTTTCCGAGCCCTTCGTGCCTGAAATTGAAATAATAGAGACCGAGCCGGAAACACGCTGCGGGTGCCCTCGCGCTTCCGGGATACCTTTCCACGAGCTTCCTGTACATTATACTTGCCGAATCAACACTGCCCTCTTCTTCAAGTATCGAAGCGAGAGCGTAATACGCTTCAATGGCCGATACAGTGTCTATGCCTTCATATTTAGTTATAACCTGCATGTACATATTTTTGGCGCGTCCGTACTCAGGGAATGGTTCCAGTCCGGAAAATCCGCCTGTCATCCACTCATCAATCCTTCGCTCGTATTCACTCTTGGATTTTATTCTGTAAATTTCGGAAAGCCTCAGGGCGGCATCTGCTCCGAAGGGATTGTTCGGGTAAAAAGAAAGCAGGTTCTCAAGATAAAGAGCCGTGGCGTCCATGTATTCTTCCTGAAGAAGTTCGAGCTGTTTTTTTTCGCTCTCGAGGCGAAGAAGTTCCTGTTCGGGATCCAGTCGTCCGGGTCCGCATGATGACAGGAAAAACGCAACAGTGGACATAAAAAGAAGAAAAACAGAGTCCGAATACTTTCTCACTTTATCTGTCCGTCCCCTGAGATCCTTCGATTTCGTATCTTATCGTCTGCATTCTCGATTTGATCTCAGATATCTGCGATTCGACGTCCTTGTACATCATGAAAAAAGTGACTCCCGCCCCGTATTGCGCCTGAATGAGCCAGTTTGTAGTCTCCGTGACTCCTCGGGCTCCGATTTGGTTTTCAATATCGGCCAGCATCAGTGATATTCCGGTCAGCTTGTATTTGATACTGTCGAGTGCGCCGAGATGCTGGGACGGCAGTTTTGTTTCCAGATAATTTATGTCCATCAACAGCAGTTCGGTTTTGGATCTCTCCTCCTGGATCATCAAAGTGATGTTGTGCTTGAGGACATCCAGGTCTGCCTGGTCGGCAGGATTTATCTGAAAACCTATCGAGTGCAGAACTTCCTGCTGAAATCTCAGGCTTGATTTTATCTTTTCGAGACTGTCAACAACATCTTGCCTGCCTCTAACTCTCGAAAGGGCGATCAGATTTTCGAGGCTGGTCTCAAGATTCCTTGTAGCGTCCACATCTTCCATGACAATCGAGGACAAGGCGTTTTCGTAAGCCGCATTTATGACGTCTTCATAACTGTAATTGCTCGAATACTTTTTAAGTATGTCTGAATATATATCGAATGTTTTTTCGTACGATTCCTGCTGGATTAAAATGGCAGCTTTGGCGAGCTGTACATCCGTGTACATTTTGTCTATGTCTTCGCGCCTTTCGAGGTTCTCAATTATTTCGAGGGCTTCGTCGAGAAGACCCACTTTGATGTAAATCCATGCAATCCCGAAATCGGCCGCGTTTGGATCCGCACCTTTGTCTTTGGCGAGCTCATAATATTCATAGGAGGTCTGGAGTTCGCCGAGCTCGTAATGCAGTTGAGCCAGGCTCATCAGAGCCCTTGATTTCCATTCGTCCGACATGTATCCGGAGTATATGCCGAAAGCCATTTCGTTGAGTTTTTCTTTCGCCATACTTATGCCTTCGGAGTTTTTATTTTCCTGGAAATAGGATATCGCCGTTATGTAGAGGGCGAAAGGAAACTGGGAAGAAGAAGACGAAATCCTCGAACAGTAGTCCCTCGTTTTTTGGAAATCCGCTACCGAGAAGTGACACAGAGACAAAATCAGATATACGTTGTCTGAAAATAAGCTTCCCGGATAAGTTTGGAGAAACTCTTCGGCTTTTTCCGTACTTTCTTTGTAGTCCGACTGCTGATAGGAAATAACACAGTACATGTACATGGCTCTTTGTTTAAGGCTGTCCGGTGACATGAAGTGATTGTAGATATTCTGGTAAGTGACTTTTGCCCAACCGAGAGCTCCTCTAAGATAAAGAGAGTCGGCTGAGCTGATTGGAGGCGGAATCTCGACCGCCATCCTCAGTTGTTCGATTTCGGCGTAAAGGTCTTCGAGAATCTGTCTTTCGTAAGTTAATTCTGTCTTAACAGAATCGGTGACCTCATATATCTCGTCCGTCGAAAGAGGAACAGTCTGTTCCTGAGCCGTAAAAAAGAAAGCGAACAAACAAAAAAGCATATTATAATTCCTTTACTGGCTTTCTTCCAGGATTCTGCGAAGTCTTTCGAGCTCTCTCTCAGCCTCTTCTCTTTTACGTCTTATCTCTTCGAGCTCTCTCTGGTAATTGCTCATTATCTCGAGTTCTCTCTGACGTCTGACGGAAAGAGCTTTACTGCCGAAGAAAGGCCCGAATGAGAATTGCACGCCGATTATTAGTTTCTGCTGTTCGGTGGGAACAGGTCTGACGCTGTACTTGACGCCGAATGTCTGTTCGATCTCTACCCACGCCATGAGAAGCTCTATGTTGTCGTTGGCCCTGAATACAGTTCCGAGGTTCCAGTCTTTTCCGTCCATGTCGCCTATGAATCTCAGGTTTTTCACCGGTCTGAATTCAATGCCGGCGAAAACGCCCTTCAAAGGTTCTGACCTGGGTCTCTCCCCCTGAAATCTGCCGCTTCCGATGCCGAAAGACAGAATTACAGGAATCCTCGGGAAATAATACGATATGTCTTTGGTCACCACTCCGTAAAACGAGAAATTCTGGCTTGATTCGTAATAATCGAGAGAATGCCTGCCGAATTCGGACATTTTTTTGTGAGACGAAATGTTCTGGATTCCAACAGCAAAAGCGGGATATTTTTCGCTTTCTCTTAACACTCTCGCCTTGACAAAACCCGACCAAACATCCGTTCCGAGATAACCTCCTCCCGCTTCAAACCAGTCGTACAAACCGACCGAAAGATTAGCCCCGAATATGTACTGCGAAAAAGTTTCGTAATTTGCGCCTGCTGTGGTGAAATCCTGATCGTAAACTGTGAAAATAGATGTCAGCTGAACGCTCGAATGAGGCATTATATAAGCGTTCGGTACATCGATGTAGTTGCCCTGAAGAAAAGGCGACGCGTTTAGCGCAGTACCCGCAATAAAAAACAATATTAAATACTGTATTTTTTTCATAGAGTCCTCCGAATCCTATATGCGATTAGATATCGGTTGTTTATCCCCCATCAAATGATATTATTACTGCTGCCAAAAATCAACTCATTGATTTCAGCAGAATTTCATACGAAGTGCTTATCAGTAAACAACCCTTCGCGCTTTTATAAAGCGGGAAGAATAGCTCTCTCTTTCGAGAGAGCTTATAATAACTCCCCTGTTCCTGTAAGATGACGAGTGAATAAACCTTCCAGAACCGAGATAAATACCCACATGTTTCGGGTCGTCGAATATAAGAAGATCGCCCGGCATCAGAGCCTCTTTCGGAGCTTCAATTCCGGAGCTTTCCATATCAGTAACCGTCCTCGGCAAATCGATGCCGTTGTCGGCAAAAACCCTGAAAACGAGTCCGCTGCAATCGAAACCTCCGTTTCCTGTGGCTCCGTAAACGTAAGGTGAGCCCAAATATGAAATCGCACTGTTTAAAATTGATTTAACGAGTTCGGTTTTTTCGGCAGACAATAGCGGAATTTCCTCGTAAACATCAGCGGTTTCGGTTTCTTGGGCAATGCGTGCCAAAGGTTCCGGCGAAACCGCCGAAAATTCAATCACGGCCGGACGGGCGGTCTTTTCTTCGTTCGGTATGACTATGTTAGTGTTTACCGGAGGTCTTTGCTGTTCAGTATCCTGCCTGGGAGGCGGAAATCTTCCCGGGATGACGAGCCGCTGGCCTTCTCTTATGAAATCCGAAGAAAGATTGTTGGCGTTTTTTATCGCCTGAACTGTGGTCTGAAATCTCGAAGCGAGTCCGGAAAGCGTTTCTCCGCTTTTAACGACATACAGGTCTCCGCTTCCCGAAGAACCGGATGGTATAGTCAGCCTCTGGCCTTCAACTATCATGTCCGAAGCGAGATTGTTGGCTGATTTGATCTGGGAAACAGGAATCCCGTACATCCTCGATATAGATGTCAGCGTTTCACCAAGTTTGACAGTGTGAGTCAGAGCCGCGAGATGACCGGACAAAACCACAGTCAGCGCTGAAAATAAAATCAGTGTTTTAAGCAAATTTTTCAAAATACCTCCCCATTTCTTTATCCTCAGTTCCGAGAGCGAGCATGAGCCTTATCCTCGTTTTGTTCGCCCGGAGATTTCCAGCGAAATAACACCCCATTCCGGCGAGGTGTTTGCCGCCGCCTTCATATCCGTATGTTGCCGCCACTCTTCCGTTTTGAACTTTCGTGGAGACAATTACTGGCAGACCTTTGTTTATGGAGTAAAAAATACCTTCGAGCATGCCTGGAGGCACGTTTCCTCTTCCGAGAGCTTCCAGGACCAATCCTTTGGCACCCGAGTCAACAGATGCCGAGATAAGCCTCGTGTCCGCTCCTGAATAAGCCGGAATGATATCAACAGGACCGACCGGGCGGTTTGCATGTATGTTTTCTCTTTGTACATTCTTCGAAAAGAATATGACTTTTTCGTCTATGGTTCCGAGAAGACCGTATTCAGGCGATGTAAAAGCGGCGAGATTTGATGTGGAGACTTTTGTCACGTCTCTCGGGGAAAACACACTGTTGTTGATTACCACCATGACCCCCCTGCCGATGGATGAACTCTCCAGTGCGACCATGACAGAATCGTGAATATTTCTCGGTCCGTCAATCCCGAGATCAGGCGGGGCACGCATAGCCGCAGTCATTACGACCGGAGTATCTTTGTCGTATGTCAAAGATAAAAAATAAGCCGTCTCTTCCAGTGTGTCGGTGCCATGCGTTATCACTATACCGTCGCACTCAAGGGCTAGAGAATTGATTTTTTCCGATATTCTCATCATGTCTTCGGGTTTTATCCATGGGCTGGGAACATTTGAAAATTCGTCGAATTCCAATTTGAAATTCTCATCCGGCAGAATCAGATTTTTCAGAATGTCCTCCCCTATATAAGCCGGTATAACGCCTTTTCCGGTTTCTTTTCTCATCTGTATTGTACCGCCGGTGGCAATTATATAGATCTTTTTCATCTTCTCATTTCGATTTCGTCAAGAAAATGTTCCTGTGTGAAATCGAACATAAACTGGAAAATCTCTTCGAGGTTTATGAGATTGTATTCCGGGACCGCAAACCATTTTGGATTTTCAAAAGGAAGACCTGCCGCTTTTTGCCCGACCGGAGAAATTATCACGCAAGGTATCTGAGAGCGGTAGCTGTTGAATCTCCTCGCTATTTCTATTCCGTCATTTCTTGCTTCTTCATTAGTCGGATCGACAAAAACAACGAGAGCGTTTGCCTGTTCCAGGAAAACCTGCCAGAGAAGATTGAATTTTCTTTTCCCGCTGCTTACTACGATGTCTATTGAAAAATCTTTCATCACGTCGAGTTTCGCGAAGCTCGATATGGCGCTGTCTTTTTTCGAGACCTGAACGTCTCTGCCAATATATTTCAAAATACTGCTTATGAAAAAATCGAGCATTTCCTTTCGGCTGTCTTTCCAGATGTCAATTACGAGTATCTCGAAAATCCTTTTTTCGCCAAGAGCGATTTTCTTCGAGAGATCTTCCATTTTCTTCAATACTTTTGATTCGGTAGAAGTTTCCACTTGTAAAAGAGCCTGTGTCAGTTCTTTTACGGCCGTGTTATCCCTCGCCTCTTCGTCCATAAGCCTGATGCCTTCCAGAAGCAAGTGTGACAGGTTTTCCCTGACAGTCACCTCCGCCGGCATTTTGTCGGGAGAATAGACGAAAGTTCCGTCCTGCCAGCTTATTATGTGATATATTGCGTTGCTGCCCCTGAGTCTTCCTGATTCGGAATGCACAATTACGCCTTTGTCAAAATAAACAACGGCGCTTTTTTCAAAACTTTTTATCTCGAGAGAACCTGTTTTAGCGCCCATCTCCATGAATTGAAGGAGGTCAACAACCGGAAAACTGCTGACTGTCCCGCCAAACCCTTTCATGTTGCTGAGAATAAATTCGCTGTCATATCTCTGACGGCAAAGATTTTCGATTATCCCAACCATTTCCTGGTTATTAACAGGTTTGGAAAGGCAGGCATCCGCGCCTGAACGGTATCCGTCGATTCTTTCGGCGGGATCTGTTGTCGCGGTCAGAAGTATGATCGGAAGGCTTTTTTTTCTGTTTTCTTCTCTGAGTCTTTTGCATATATTGATGCCGCCCGTTCCGGGCATTTGATCGTCGAGAACAGCGACATGGAAGTCCTCTTCGAGAAGTCTGTTCAAAGCTTCCGAACCGTTTTCTTCCCTGACAACATCATATTTCCTGCCGTCGAAAGCGTCCCCCATTACTTTCATCATATGAGGATCGTCTTCGGCAAGCATTATCCTTATCTTGCCGTCCATAATCATTATCTAACATATAAACACAAAATAATCAATTTAGTTTGTTGTCGGCCGATCCCGTTTTATGCCGTGAGCCGGCTGCGTCAAAGGTTCAGCTCAAACAATTTTTTTTCTGTCGGAAACGAATTCCAAAAGAAGGTTTCTTATGTCCCTGTCGGTTCTTGCGTCCATGAAATATATACTGCTCGAGCTCGTTTCTTCGTAGATCGTTTTTTCAAGAGAAGACATCTTCTCGTCAAATTTCTTTTTTGTATGCGAGTATTCGGCGAAAATTCTCCTGTCCAGTTCAGGATCGTAAAGAGTGAAATCGTTTTTGAAACCGTATCTCACTTCCTTCGGATCTCTTACCCAAAAGAGTACGATTTCGTTTTTCTTATACCTCAAACCCTTCAAGGGCTTTATGAAATCAGGATTCTCTCCGAGAAGATCCGATATTATTATTATCAGACTCCTTTTTTTTATCCTCTCGCCCAATTCGTACAGGATTTTTTCGACGTCGGTTTTTCCTTCGAACTTTGTCCGTTCTATCATTCCGAAAACTCTTCTCACGTGATGTGAAGTGCCTCCCGGAGCGACTATCCAGTCAATTTTCTCGGAAAATGAAGCAAAACCGACCATGTCCCTCTGCTTTGTCAGAAGATAGACCAGAGAAGCGCACAGTATTTTCGCGTAAGTCGACTTTTTCACTTGGCCGCTTCCGTATTCCATGGATGCCGACGCGTCCAAAATTACGTAAGCCTGGAGATTAGTCCTGTCTTCAAACTCCTTGACCACAGTTTTATCTCTTCGGCAGGTAGCCCTCCAGTCAATCCTCTTGGTCTCGTCACCCGGATAGTATTTTCTGTGCTGGGAAAACTCGACCGAAAATCCTTTGTAACAGCTTCTGTGCAGGCCACTGAACAGCCCTTCGACTACCATCTTTGCAATGATGCTGAGAGAAGTCGATTTCAAAAGATCGTATGGGAGATCAGACAATGGATTCTTAAAAAGAACGTCTTCCATGTTTATCCTTGCAAAAAACTGATTTTGAAAACCCTGATTGAAAATTTAATCCATTATGATATCATTTTTTAATGCTGGCAATTAAAAATCTGAAAAAATACTACGATAAAACACTCGCAGTCGACGGCGTGAACATCGTGATCCCCGAAGGACGGATTTTCGCCTTTATAGGCCCAAACGGTGCCGGGAAAACCACCACGATAAAAATCCTCGCGACGCTCCTTCTGCCGACGGAAGGCGAAATATCAGTCAACGGTACAGACTTGTTGAAAGAACCCATGAGCATAAAGAAAATAATAGGTTACATACCTGACACTCCGTTTCTGTATGACAAACTTACCGGAAGGGAATTCCTCCAATTCGTCTCGGAACTGTTTTCAATAGAAAGAAAAGAATTCAACAGAAGATTCGCGGAACTCGATGAATATTTGGCATTCGGGGATTGGATAGACAATCTTGTCGAAAGTTATTCGCACGGCATGAAGCAAAGAGTTGCCATAGCCTCTTCTTTGATACACGACCCCTATCTTCTTCTAATAGACGAGCCGATGGTCGGACTTGATCCGCTTTCGGCGAAAAGGGTCAAGGATCTGTTCAGGGATTTCGCTTCCAGGGGAAAAATTGTGTTTCTTTCCACACACACTCTTCCGCTCGCTGAAGACATTGCAGATCTGGTCGGCGTTATAAACAAAGGGAAACTCATATATCAGGGACCTCCCAAAGAACTTACTTCAAAGAAAGAATCCAACCTCGAGGAAATATTCCTCAAAATGATTGCCGAACAGACATGAGATCTCTTTTGCTTCTGAAAATGAGAACGTTAAAAAGAGACGTCTTCGGATTCTCGATTCAAAACATAGTGAAAATTGTTTCTTTCCTCATCGTCATAACTGTTTTTTATACCGGGATTTACGTTTTACTCACTAGAATTTTCGGATTTCTCTACGTAGAAGAATATATAGGCCCTGTCATAATCACGCGCCTGATAGCGATGACTTTCTCGTCCTTTTTTTTCTTTCTCATCATAAGCAATATTATTACATCTATTCCCACGTTCTTCAGGAATCCGGAGGTTGAGTATCTTTTCACTCTCCCGCTTGATTCGAAAAAGATATTTTTCTCCCGCCTCATCGAGAATATCATTTACGCTTCATGGGCGAGTGTCATAGTCGATATTCCCGTCATAACGGCTTATGGAGCGGTGTATCACGGATCTTTCAAATACTACGCCGTTTCGACAGCCTCCCTTTTCATTTTTCTTCTTATCACGGCTTCGCTGGGGATATTCATCATATTCATGCTTTTTCCTGCTTTTCTCAGTTTTTCAAGATTGAAAATAACTTTTTCGGCGTTTGCCGCTTTTTCGTTTCTGATAATCCTGTATCTTTCTCTCAAATTCAACGTTCTGTTCAGAGTTCCGGACATAACGACGATGCAGGGTGTGCTTAATTATATCAAATCCGTTGAGCTGCCAGCTTTCAGGCTGCTTCCATCCGAGTTTTTTACAGAAACAATGAAAACATCGGCGATGCCGGGATTCTCATGGGTAAAGCCTTTCAGCGCCATGATGGCATATTGTGCCGGAAGTTTTTTCCTGCTCGGATTGTCTTCTTTGAGATATAACAAGCTTTTTTTGAGCATTCCGGCGGTTTCGAACAGCTCCGCAAAGAAGACCAAGGGATTTCCGACTGTCAAGGGGAAAATGCTGAGATCAGCAAGAATTCTTGCATACAAAGACCTTCTGTTTTTTTTCAGGGAACCAACACAGTGGGGGCAAAGTCTGATTCTTCTGCTTCTGCTTGTGATTTATCTGCTGGGAATAATAAACTCATCCTTCAACGTCAGTCATCCGGTCTTCATGACCTTCATCGCTTTCGCAAACATCGCCTTTGTTTCTTATCTCATGGTAACCATATCGGTCAGATTTACGTATCCCTCCATAAGCCTTGAAGGCAATTCATTCTGGTTAATGCGGACATACACAGATCTCAAAACTTTTTTGACGACGAAATATTTCATAAACCTTGTCCCTGTTCTGATCATCGGCCTTGTGCTCGTGTCCGTTGGCAATTATTTTCTGAAAACCGGTCCTCTCATTACAATCATTGGTATTTTGAACGTGTTTCTGTTCGCGTGGGGTATAACGGGCATCAATATCGGTATCGGCGGACTGGTCCCTAACTTCAGGGAAAAAAATCCCTCTCGCCTTTCAGCCGGCGCCGGAGGGATAATTTCAGCCGTAATCAGTTTGTTTTATCTTGTTTTTTCACTACTTGTAATGAACCAGTGGGCATACAATTATTTCAGGACCACTTACTTATTCGGCGGAACAATCAATATCAGACTCTTGATAATTTGCCAGTCCATAGTTGCTTTGTTGACTGTCATCTTCGCTTCTGTTTTTCCTCTCTCGGCGTTGAGATCGCTGAAAAAAATAAACCTGTGACTGAATTTTCCACCCATGGCTAAATTCGTTCCTTCTTCTTCGGCGACGGTTGAGACGCTGGATAAGAAAAGCAGATTCATCGCTTTTCTAACACCCGTCGAAAGTGACGAAGACATCAAAAAAATCCTCTCCGCCCGAAAATCGGCGATTAAAAACGCCAATCATCATCCTTTCGCATTCATCGCAGGAGCTAAAAAAAAATATTCCGACGACGGCGAACCATCCGGAACTTCCGGCAAACCTATTCTCTCTTGCATAGAGAGGGCATCGCTTTTTGAAACTCTCATAGTCGTGAGCAGGATTTTCGGAGGCATAAAACTCGGCGCGGCAGGTTTGACGAGAGCTTATGTAAAAGCGGCCTCTCTGGCAGTATCCCGCGCACACCTCAAAGAGCTCGTCAGCGTAATCGATTACGAGATCGTTTGCGATTACAGAGAGTTTGAGGAATTTAAAAAACTAATCGGACCATTCAGGATATACTGCCAGGATGACTCTTATACTGAAAAAGTACGGTCTCGTTTTTCTCTGATCGAATCAGACGAAAAAACTTTCGCGAAAGCTTTCGCCTCAGCGAAAAATATGATCCCTCAAGCGCTGAAGAAGGGAAAAAGAGAAATATATGTGGAATAATTATGAAACGGCTATCTGAAAAATCCGGCAAGAGGCCCTTTATCCACGTCAATTCTGGCGGCATCGGAAAATTTTCTTTTTTCGGGAATAAAATAAACACCTTTGGCCAGGCAGTAAACCGTTTTGTCGCCGTCTTCTATTGAAGATTCACAAATTACCGACCGGCGTTTTATTCCGACGACTTTTCCTCTGGCCTTATACTCCCTGTCGAGCGATACCGGTAATTTGTATTTTAATTCCATGGACATTGTGACTGTCATAATTTGCATTTTTACGAAAGAAGCCCAGAACATCACTTCGTCCAGGATTGTTCCCGCAATTCCTCCATGGAGCATTCCGGGAAATCCTTCGAACCTCTGTTTCGCGTCGAACAGAGCGAATACTTCGCCTTCTTCTTCGTAAAATTGGAGTTGAAGTCCGTGAGGATTGTGAGGAGAACAAGCAAAACAGCAGTAGTTATCTAGAAGAAGAAATGGATTCTTTACTTTTTTCATACAAGATATGATAATAACGGATGATGATAAAAATGTCAAAATACTACTTCTTGCTTACGCTTCTAATTTCCGGTTGTGTTTCTTACTCTTTCCATGGAGGCACTTTCCCTCCGAAATCCGGGAGTATATCCATACCCGTGGCCGACAACACTTCCGGAATGTACGGAATAGAACAGGACTTCACCGAAACTGTCAGGAACGCCTTCATAAAAGATTCTCGACTTCATCTCACAGATTCAAGAGATTCCGACCTTGTTCTTCACCTCAAAGTCTCAGCTTACACTAACGAGGTTTTCTCATATACATCAGACGAGAAAATCGAACAATACAAAGTATCCATTGCGGTAAACGTGACTTATATAAACAATACGGATAATGACACTATCTGGAAAGACAAAGTAATTATTGCAAACGGCATATATTCTGCATATAATGAAACTGAAGATGACGGAAAAAAGTTGGCTTATGAAGATTTTTCAAAAATCCTCATTTCTTTGATGACAGAAAACTGGTAAACTTCGCGGAACGTTTTGAAAAGGAGTCAAAAATGAGAGACACAACCAAAACAAAAATGGATCTTATAAATGAAGTGGCAGAATCCACGGGTTTTCCTAAGAAAGATACGAGCATTATTGTTAATGCCTTCATAGACGCCCTCGTCGGCACGATAGCAAGACACGAAAGAGTCGAGATAAGGGGCTTCGGCGTGTTCAAGGTAAAAAGCAGAAAAGGAAGAAGCGCCATAAATCCCAGAACAAAACAGATGATGAACATTCCGGATCATCCGGCGCCTACATTCAAACCGGCAAGATTTATTAAAGAATCAGTAAAAAAATGATTGATTGGAGGAACTTTGCCCTGCGGAAGAAAAAGAAAGCTGCAAAAAATACGCACTCATAAACTCAAGAAAAAACGCAGACTCAACAGACACAAAAAGAAAATCAGGTAAATAAATCTTTCCCTGAAATAAACTCGTGCCCGTGGCTCAACAGGATAGAGCGGCGGATTCCGGATCCGCAGGTTGAAGGTTCAAGTCCTTTCGGGCACGGAGAAATATGCATGATAAGATATGCTGCCTTCGGATTGATGTCGACACCAAAGCCGGCCTGAAAGCCGGTGTCCCCGAGATCCTTAAAACTCTCGCCCGGCAAAGTGCGAAGGCTTCTTTCTTTCTTACGACCGGACCTGACGATTTCGCAGTATCGGCCCTGAGAGTTTTCAGAGAAAAAGATTTCCTTGAAAAAATAATTACGCTCAAAAGTTCATACATCAACCTGGCTTCTGGAAATCAATCGTCCGGTTTGAGGAAAACAGCCGAGAGCATTCTGTCGGATGGACACGAAATAGGCCTTCACGGGTATTCGCATTTCAGATGGATAGCATTTTTCAACACCGAAAAATCCAAATTTTTTTTCAAGCGCATGTTACAGGGAATTGATGAATTCATCTCCTCCACAGGTTTTTCACCCTCTTTTTCCGGAGCTCCCGGCTGGAAAGCGTCCGTAGAACTTCTTCGCATGCAAGATTCCCTCGGCTTCGAATTCGCCAGCGATGTCAGGGCAAATGCGCCTTTTTATCCCTTGACAGAAAACGGAACACGCCTCAAAACACTGCAGATACCTGTGACTCTTCCCACTCTCGACGAATGCCTGGTCTCAAAAATATCTATAAATCCTGCATTCAAAGACGGAGATGTATATTGCGCTCACGCCGAACTCGAAGGCATAAAATACAAATACTTTTTCGAAAAAATACTCCGTAAAAACAAAAATGCGGGAATCTCTTTTCTGCCTCTGAGCTCGCTGAAAGAAAGGGGCAAAGGTGAATACAGAAAAATCCGGACATCTTCTGTTCCAGGCAGAAACAATCCATTATCGGTTGCATGAAAAATAAAATTCTTCTTCTGTCGCCTTCTCAAAAACAGCTCTACGCCGGAAAGATTCCTTATCCTCATCTCGGGCTCCTTTTTCTGTCGTCGGCTCTTGAAAATGCGGGATTCACAACAGAGCTCGTGCAGGAGGATTTCGCGGAAAAAAAACAATTAATTCATAAACTCACCCGGAACGACACTCTCGCTGTTTTTGCAACCTGCACAACTCCTCTTTTCACCAGAATACGCAGCATTTCCAGGACTTTAAAAAAATTAAACGGTCCGCCCGTAATTCTCGGAGGGCCGCACGCCTCGGCTTACGGAATGTCATCTGTAACTGAAGGAATAAGAGCCGCAGTCAGGGGCGAGGGGGAAAAAGCCGCCGTTGAGATAGCCCTCCGGCTTTCAGATAATTCAGACTTGTCCGGAATCGAAGGCGTGCTGACTGAAGACGGAGAAACACCGGCCGCTTCTCTGGTAGAAGATCTCGACTCTCTTCCTTTCCCTAATTACCGTCTTGTCAGCGACTGGAAAAGATTCAAACCGCCCGAATCCCGTGACGCTCCCGCCATACCTGTATCTTTCAGCAGAGGATGCGGAGGCAACTGTATTTTTTGTTCGACACCGAATATCTGGGGCAGAAAAGTCCGAAGAATGTCTCCTGAAAGGGCTATATGTCTCGTCGAATATCTTGTTTCGGAATTTAAAGCCAGGGAGATACACATAACTGACGACGATTTCACGGGAGACAGAGAATGGACCGAGGATTTTCTCTACCTGACGAGAAAAAAAAATCTGCCTGTAAAATTCTACTTCATGAACGGCATCAGACCTTCAAACATAGACAAAGACCTGCTTCTTTGCATGAAAAGCGCCAATTTCATCAACGCCGGTTTCGGCATCGAAACTGCATCGGAGAGCATATACAGGACAATAGGAAAGACGGTCAGCATGCAAAAATACGAAGAGGCGATATATCTTTCCTCGAAGAATGGTCTGACCACGTGGGTTTTTTACGTTTTCGGTCTACCAGGAGAAACCAAAGAAACCGTCGAAAAAAACGTATTACATTCCATTTCGTCGAAGGCTCATTTTGCCAAATTTTTCATACTCCAGCCGTATAAAGGAACAAGAATAAACGAATTGTATTCGAAAATGGGTTTTTTAAGCGGAGAACCTGAGAAAGGCCTTTACGAGAACACCAATCTTCAACTGCCTGGTTTTTCCGGAGGGGAACTTGAAAAACTGCTCAAAAAAGCTTACCTAAAATTTTATCTCAACCCGAAAAAAATTTTCAACATAATTAGACGCGGTCACGCTTTCAGCTCCGGTTCTTTTTTATCTGACGTTAAATTCGTGTTTCACATGATGAAAGGCTGAATGGGTAAAAAAAGATTTTTTCTGGAGTTAATTCCTCCTCTTGCTGTTTTTGCTATTTCTGTTTCCGCGTATTTTTTCTTCTCGTGTCCGGGTTTGTTCTGGGAAGACTCCCCCCAGATGGACATTGTCGCCAGAACCCTTTCCATAACTCACTCCCCCGGACATCCTCTTTATTCAATCATGGGAAGGATTTCGGTCATTATCTTCGGATCGTTCACTTCCCCTTCAAGATCCGTGGTGCTTGCAAGCGTTTTATATTCATCTCTGTCTCTTTTTGTTTATTCGTTTCTTTTGGCCCGTTCCGGCAGATCTTTTCTTTCAAGCATTGGCGCTCCGTTGATTTTCGGCTTTTCAATGCCCGTTTTCCATTATTCCACAGTTGCAGAAACGTACTGTCTTTTCGCGGCCGGGCTTTGCTTTTTCCCTCTGGTTTTCGGCAGCAGAAAGCAATTCGCTCTTTACAGCTACATTCTGGGTCTTTTTTCGGGAGCCAGCATACTTATCGCAATTATATTTCCCGTAACGGCGGCATTTTGCTTTTTCAAGGATAAAAACGTCCGTTTTTTATTTCTAAACATTTTTCTGTTCTCTATGGGTTTCTCAATTTACTTATTTATTTTTTTCAGAAGCCAGGCCGGCCCCCCTCTTGACTGGGGAAATCCTGAGAACTTCAAAAATTTTTACGGCATGCTTACTATGAAAGAATTCAGAGGTGATTTCTTTTCAGGTTTTCTGGCGCAAAAGAACCTGTTCACAACCGTCGTCACTGTTTCGAAAAATCTTCTCTTCAATTCAGCTTTCGCCGGAATCATTCTCTGGGCGGCAGGTTTTATTTCAATTTTAAAAAAGAACGGCGCCTGTGCCCTGACGATTCCGGTTCTCTTTCTCGCGTTTCTTGTTTTCGCACTAAACGCAGGGAGAGGTCCGGATTTTGAAGCTTATCTGATCCCTCTGTACTTTTTCGCTTCATACACTGCGTCACATTCAGACGATCTTGTTAAATTCAGACGGTTCGCCGGCTTTTTCCTGATAATAACAGCAATTTTTAATTTTTTAATCCATCACCCTCCGCTCGAGAGAAGAAACTCATCCGGAGCGCATTCTTACATGAATTTTATGCTTGAAAAAATCCCGGAAAATTCTGTCGTGTACTGCGAAAACACCAACGAGTATTTTCTCCTTCTCAACGCGAAAATTACTCAAGGAGAAAGGACAGACCTGACATTAATTTTTTCTGATCTCCTCGATGAGAAATGGTACATTGAATCTCTTGGTGAAATTTCCGGTCATCTTTGCGACGCAGGGGCGCTGATGAATTACTGTCTGGAAAAATCGCTTCCTCTTGTATATTTCCCTTCTTCAAAAACAAAATCCCTTTCTTCGGTTTTCACTCCTAAAAGTTGTTATTTCCTTTTTAACGGTGACGATAAATCTCCCGAAACAGCTTACAGAATAATTTATGACCCGGAACCGGCGTCTCAGAATCACCAAAGAGTCATCTGGGAAAACCAGATGAATTTCTTTTTTTCCACTCAAGATATTCCCCGTCTTTTACCGGTTCTCGATTCGCTCAACGCCAATTATTCTTTCTGGCAATACCGGCTCAACAGGGCAAAAATCCGCATGATCTGCCTGGGCGCCGACATAACAAGGGAAGAAGCGAAAGAAATTTCTGTTGACCTGGAAAAAGCACTCGCTCTGGGATCTGACAAAGACGACATTTATTACCTCAGAGCACACCTTTGCATTCTGACGGGAGAATTCGAAGAAGCCGCCCAAGCGGTGAGACTGATGAGTGACTCACCTGATAAATACGAAGCGTCAATCAACCTGCTTCTGGCGATCGGTGACGTTCAGGAGGCGAAGCGAGAACTCATGAAAGCTTCGGTTAAATGGCCCGAAGACCAAAGATTTCTGGAACTGAAAAGAATTCTCGGTCCATGACTGATTCGCGCTCTTATAAAGAACACGGATTCGTTGTATAATAAATTTTTTAACAAATGAACAACACATGCACAGAATAAAAAAAATAATTCAGTCTTCGATGAGATCACTCGGCAATTTCAACTTATTCGATCTCAGACACCCCTGGCTCAAATTTGTTCTTTTTGTAACCCTTTTAACCATATCAGGCGTCGGAATACTCTCTTACGTGATGACCCAGAAAGTCATAAACGACATAAAAAAATCAGAAGAAGTAGTCGCTCAGGGATACGCTTCACTCATGACATTTTTTACGACTCAGGTCGCTCAGGATCCTTCCAACGAAAAGATATTCCTCGAAGGAAAAAGGATCATAGCTTCGATACCCATCCCTGTAGTCATAACGGAACCGGATGGTAAACCTAGAGCGTGGAGGAACATAGGTATATATCCGGACGCAGTGTCGAGCGAAGAACTTGACACCACAGACATTTTCGCGACGGACAATCCCGTCATACTCGAGATAGTTGAAATCTACGAAAAAATGGACAAAATAAACGAACCGATACCGATTTACGTCGAAGTCGGCGAAATCCGACTGACTGCGGCTTACCTCCATTACGGCAATCCGCCTTTTTTAAAAACAATAAACCTTCTGCCGCTGATACAGACGGGACTGCTGATAGCTTTGCTTTTTACACTTTTGATATCCCTGAGAATCGCCAGAAACTGGGAAAGGGACAATGTCTGGATGATAATGGCCAAAGAGACCGCCCATCAACTCGCGACGCCCTTTTCTTCAATCATGGGATGGATAGAATTTTTCAGGGCAGATCCTTCCACACTGGAGGAAGGTTTGGACAGCATTCAGCGCGACCTTTTGAGGATGAACAACATAATCAAGAGATTCAGCCGCATAGGGACGTCTCCCACAATGATGTCAATAAACCTCGACGAGATAGTAAGGAATTCGGTGGAATATTTTTCCAAAAGACTGCCTACCCTCGGACACAATGTAAATCTCACCTACGATCCTGTCGGGAACTGCCCGGTGACAGGCGATGCAGAGCTTCTTTCCTGGGTAATCGAGAACATAATAAAAAATTCCCTCGACGCAATGAACAAAGACACCGGAGAAATTTCGATATCTCTGGGCACGGACGACAAGAAACGCAAAGCCGTTCTCAGAATATCGGACAACGGAAAGGGTATGACTAAAAAACAATCTGCAAAAGTATTCGACCTGGGCTACACGTCAAAAAAATACGGCTGGGGAATGGGATTGACGCTTTCTAAAAGAATCATAGAAACCATGCACGAAGGAAGAATATACGTGGAAAGCTCAAAACCTGATTACGGCACGGTCTTCGCCGTCGAGCTCAAGCTTTCGTCATAGTTTTTCGGCGATAACCACTGTGCATTTGGATGAAAACGATCTGCCGTCAGCAAGTTTAGCGTTCAAAAGCAGAACATAAATACCGGGCGGCAAATTATTTCCCGAGTCGTCCCTGCCGTCCCAGATAAAATACTGGGTCATTTCAGGTATAAAACTTTCGAAAGTTCTCAAAACACTACCGGATATGTCAAAAATTTTCAGTTTCATATTTTCCGGATAAGTCCCTAGTGAGACTGCGATTATGCAGTTTTCGTCCACCATGTCACCGTCAGGAGAGAACGGATTGGGCGTGACCGATATCGCACCTTCAAGATCAGGTAAAACTGACTGAACGGAATTTTTCGCGCCCGGGGTCGCTTTGGCCGGTGAAACGCATCTCGCCCAATTGCCTGGATCGTCAGAAGAAATTTCGTCGCAAACTCTTTCAAGGCTGAAACCTCTTTCCCAAGACGTAAAAGAGTACTTTAAAGCGTCAATTTTTGTTCCCAAGGGCTCTAAAACCAGGATTGAATCGTCAAAATTGCCTAAAACCGGCCATATCTTCGGCTGGAACAGCAAACCCTGAAAAGCCGTGTATTGCGTCCTGAAGGACGCCGAATCTTCACAAAGGACTAAATATCCGTACTGATCCACAATAATTTCCGCAAAAGCCGTATCTTTTCCGCTCAGGAGAAGGCACTGAACAGAGCAAGACCTGTCGTACCTGTTACGGAGTTCGATCCATTCACCCGAACAATCAGGGGCGAACATGACTTCAGATATTATCAACTGGCCGGGAACATGGCCAAATCTGACAAGTTTTGAAGCTTCTGCATCCAATGCCCTGACAAACAAAGTAAACAATCCGGCTGGAGGATCAAGCCATACCAATGCTACTGAATCCGCGTACCCGGGAAAAAGGTCTCTACTGTAAGCCGTTTCTCCTGAAAAGATCAAACTGTCTGAATAAAAAATGTATTTAGTCCGGAATGCAACAACGGAAAACCCGCCAACAGTGTCAGAGCCGAGATTTTCAAGACGAACAGTCAAAGTGCACGGTTCACCCGGAGTCGTTCCAGAAAATCTCATAAACTCAGGATCTATAACTAAATTACCGCAGTAAACACTGTTGATTTTTCCAGGAGTACAGGAATCGGCGGAAGGGCGCCATGCCCTATCCGAATCTTCCACCGAAGGATTAATTCTTTCCGAAGAAACTCCGTCTCCTGGGTCGAAAGGAACCGAGTCGAGACTGTCCCAGGGCGTTCCGTATGTTGATATGACAATCAACGAGCTATCGAGAAGCAAAACAGGGTCTGAAGTAGCCAACCCGTTGCCAAGTGTCGTGTTGCCAACTGTCACAATAAGAGTTCCGTCGCCAAATCTGTACGGCTGATAAAACGTCTGATCTCCGGAATCCGTGTATTCGGGATCGAGAATCACTGCAAAATTTCCGGGTTGAAGAATTGTAGAGCCCCAAATCACATTCTGTGCCATTAAAGAGGTGTCGTTCCAGGCAATTATGACATCGGTCGCGTCACCGTCGCTGATCAGAAGTTTTGAGATGTCATAAGGATCAGATGAGTCGTTGAAAAGCTCTATGAACTCGTTCCTGTCGCCCGGAGAACCCTGAACGGATTCGCTTCCCCTCGGGTTAGCCATTACTTCGTTGATAACAATCTGTTCTGCAACAAGAGTTTCACTACACAACATATTGACAAAAAAGCATATCAATAGTAAAATTACAGAATTATGAGTGTAAAAACCGAAGTGAACACGAGAAAGTGGTCCAAGGCCCTTGAAGACCTCCATGAAATCGCCGTCAAGCTCGGTGTCGAAGTCATATACGACAGGATAAGCGGTGAAGGCGGTTTTTGCAGAGTTCATGACAAACCTGTCATTGTTTTAAACCGAATATACAGTCCGCAGTCTCTCGTCGCAATATTCATAAAAAACCTCGGCGCTCATTATTCCCTCGAAGAAGTATATCTTTCCCCCTTTCTAAGAAGCCTTGTCGAAAAAAGATCCGTTTCCCACGCGAGCTGAATCGGCAGGAAAAATTCACCTGTGAAGGGGTTCACCGAGCGCGACCCTTGCAGCTTCCGGGATCACTTCGCACAGAGAAGGATGGACGTGAACCGTACGAGCCAAGTCCTCCAACCTGAGGCCAAGTCTGACGGCGAGCGATATTTCTCCAATGAGCAGGTCCGCAGAGGCTCCTGCAATTTGTCCTCCCATAACAGCGTGATCCTCCTTTCTGGCGACAATTCGGGCAAAACCCTCTATCATACCTGATGATACGGCCTTTCCGTTGGCTGAAAAAGGAAATTCTCCCCATATACAAGTTATGCCCCTTTCTTCTGCTTCACGGGGATTGAGTCCGACCGAGGCGACTTCGGGATCTGAAAAAACACAGGACGGCACGGCGGCTAAATTCTTCTTTTCAGTTTTTTCTCCGAGCATGGCTGAAACGGCGACTTCGGCTTCGTGCGAAGCCTTGTGCGCCAAATACGGTTCACCGGCGACATCTCCTATTGCCCATATTCCATCGATGTTCGTTCTGCACAAATCATCAGTCAGTATATGTCCGCGTGAGTCCCTTTTAAAAACCAGCGGGTCAGCTATCACCGAATCAGGTTTTCTCCCTGTCGCAATCAAAACTTTTTCAGTCTCAACTACATCTCCGCCGCTCAAAAAACTTTTCACCATGTTCCCTTGAATTTCGCATTTCTCCAGCGATTTTCCGGTCAAAACGACGGCTTTTTTCTTTTTCAAGGATTCGGCTATGACAGCGCTGACTCTGTCATCTTTCAGCAGAGGCAGAATCGAACCGAGCATTTCAACGAGCACTACGCGCTTGCCTATAGATGACCAGTAAGTCGCCATCTCGACTCCTATAACACCAGCGCCAACTACCAGAATGCTCTCTGGCGATCTCTGTTCCGTGACTGCCTGGTCTGAACTAATTATTTTTTCTCCGTCAAATCTCGCAGGAGGGATATCGGCGGATCTGGAACCGGTCGCGATGATTATATTTTCCGATTCCAGAACATTGTTTTTGCACACAGTTTTTCCTTTTGATACAGAAACAGCGGTGTCCCTGATGATGTCTACGCCTCTATTGGCCAGGAGATTTTCTATTCCTTTAACGAGTTTTGAAACAGTGAGCGATCTGTGTCTGTCTGCGGCGTTCTCGTCAAAGGAGATGTTTTCCGCCGCGAGGCCGTATCTTTTTCCGCCCGAGGCCGATGTTAGAACTGAAGAGCAGTAAAGCATCGCTTTTGTCGGTATGCATCCGACGTTCAGACAGACTCCGCCGACCTTTTTTTCTTCAACGAGAGCAGTCTTGAGACCCTTTCGAGCGCTTTCGAGTGCCGCAACATACCCTCCCGGCCCTCCTCCGATTATTACGACTTCATACATTTATATCTCCTTTTTTTTATTAAAAAAACAATGGCGTAGACAAAAGAACATAATACTGAAATAATTCCTACTTTGCCGCCTACAACTGCTGTATAAGGACTCTTCACTGTTCTGACTCCGACTCTGCCGAAAAGGATGTCAGGAGTGTCCGGTTCGGTTGAAGCGATTATTCTTCCTTGAGGATCGACAATATAAGATACTCCTTTGTTGGCGCATCTAACTCCCCACATTCTGTTTTCGACTGCTCTCAATATGAACATGTCGGCGTGCTGTCTGGGACCAGCCGAGTGGCCGAACCATTGGTCGTCAGTGACATTTACTATGAAGTTCGCGCCTTTTTCAACGAGACCTCTGTAGTAATCCTCAAAAGCCGACTCGTAGCAAATGCCTGCTCCAAAACAGACTCCGTCAATGCAGGGAAGAAGTTCATTTTTTCCCGGCAGATAATCACTCTGACCTAAATTGAGAGAGGTGATGAAAGGAAAGACGTCGTCAAAAGGCAGATGCTCGCCGAACGGGACCAGATATATTTTATCGTGTCTTGCTATGACACTACCCCGACCGTCGATCAAAAAAACAGAATTCGTCGGTCTGTAATAGTCTCTGAATCCGACCAAGTCCTGAGCCCCTACCAAAACGGCTTTTCCGTAGGTTTTCGCTGAATCTGAGAGGGGCATTGAATTCGGAAACATAGCCGGACATATAGACTTAACAGGCCAGGGCCAACTCGTCTCTGGCATTATGACGATGTCTCCGTCGAACAGGTTAAAAGAACGGGAAACAAAATCCATGATGATTTCCGTCCTACGCATCCTGGCCTTTTCGTCTTCACTCCCTTTCAGATCCTGAGACACGTTGGGTTGAATGACGGAGACCAGTATCCAGTCTTCTTCGCCGTCATGATTTTTCATTGAAAGAGTTCCGAATACAAGATTGACAAGCAAAATCAGAGTGAAAAACAGGGAAGCATATTTTTTTTTCAAAAAAATCATTGCGGTGAGAGAATTTACAGAGGCCAGCCACATCACCAGAAGATAAATTCCGCCTACAGAAGTGATCTGTATCAGCAGAGGATTTCTCGCGAGAGAATAAGCCGTCATCCCCCACGGGAATCCGACCTGAGAAGTCTGCGACCGGATGAATTCGAAAGCAGTCCAAAGAAAAGACGACAAAAGAACGAAATGAAAGGGATTTTTTGCTCTCGACAAAAAATATGCATAAAGACCTGTATAAATTGAAAGATAAAAACATAATACAATGTAACCAACGTAAAGAAATATTTTAACGTGGCCGGTTATTGAAAGTTCGGTTATCCAGGAAAGAAGAAGAGAATAAAATATCAGTCCTGTCAAAAATCCTTTCAGGAACGAATGATTTTTTTTCCCGTAAACTGATATCAACAGAGGAACCATGGCTACAAGCATCAATAAACCCAAACCAGCGGGCGGAAAACTGAGAAACAATAAGACTCCGGACAGCGCCGGGAGAAAAAACTGCCTACTCGTCCTTAAAAGGGCCTGTATTTCATGCTCCTGTCGAATAAATCTTTTGAATCAAGCAAAGATTAAAAAATGAAAACCGATGCGCCTATCGGCAGAAGGCTGTCTGCGACTTCGAGGTCATCTTCCTTAAGTCTAATACACCCGTGAGAATAGACTCCCCTGCCTATTTGTCCTTTGTGAATTAAAATTCCGTCGCCGAGATTGAGAGCGTAATTTCCAAGAGCCCCGGGAACGGCTCTTACCATGAGTTTTTCCTCTTCCGGCAGGCTGTCGTAAAACACTATTGACTGCTGAAAATTCAAAGTGTCGGGTATCACTATCCACTCGCTGTCGTGAGGCACGGCAAGTCCCTGCTCTTTCCAGAACCAATTAGGTCTAATCCAGTAGGGTTCCGTTTTTTTGGCGAGTATTCTCCTTTCGCCGACGGGAGTGTGAAAACTGAATTTTTCCCCTGCTCTGGTGACTTCTCCGACTCCCGTAGCACACGAACCTTCCCAGATGATCTTGTCCCGTTTTTTTATCCAGAAATGCTGTCGGCTTAAATTTATAATCATGTAATATTCGTCAGTCTTTAGAGATTGATTTTCAAGTTCGAGATTCTCAACAAGATATTCAAGATTTGAAAATGAACCGACAAAACCCGATATCACATAATTCAAACTGTCTCTTTTGCCTTCAAAATAGGCTGCTCTTTCGACCGAGTGCGTCGTTTTCCTGTACTGAAAAAAGATCATGGATGCTTCGAGAACGACCAGGACGGCCAGAATCGTTATAGTAATGTTTTTTATGTTTTTCATAAGGTCTATTTTATTTATTATTCGGTGAAAGTCAACTTGCTATGAAAAATGTTAGATTCTATAATTCCGTGATGAACAGTTCCTCAATAATGGTTACATCTGTAATTTCAAATCTCGTGTTGGCCACGGGCAAGATATTCTTCGGGATATACGCATCCAACATGACACTGACGAGCGACGGTTTTCATTCGCTTTCCGACCTTATAACCGATTTCATAACTATTTTCACGCTGAAATTCTCAAAAAAACCCGAAGACTCTTCTCATCCTTACGGACACAGAAGGATAGAGAATTTTTCATCATTCGTCGTAGGCGTGATACTCATAATAGCTGTCGTCTTGATGGTTTTTGAAACTTTTCGCGATTTTTTTTCAGGAAATCCCGTTGTGCTTTCTCCTCTCATAAAAATATTGCTGATTTTTTGGGCGCTCGCGACTATACCCGTTAAAGAATTTCTATACAGGAAATCCCTAAAATGCGCCGTTCAGGAAAAAAGCCTGACTCTCAAGGCTAACGCTTGGCACCATAGATCAGACGCTTATTCTTCAATGGTCGCTTTTGTTTCAATCTCGCTAAGTTTCATTTTGCCTCAAACCAAAGGCTACGCTGACATGCTGGGATCCATAGTCATACTTCTTATAATAGGAAAAATCGGGATCGACATAACTGTAAAAGGCTTCGACGACCTGATGGACAAATCGCCTCCGGACAGCCTTCTGAAATCGATAAAGGAAATTGCTTCCCGGATACCCGAAATCAAATCCGTCGAGACTCCGAAAGTGAGGACTCTTGGGCAGGAATTCTGGATCGACATGCACGTGAGAATGGACCCGAACATTTCGCTTTATCTGTCTCACAGGATAAGCCACAAACTGAAGGATTTAATTAAAGACTCGGTTCCGTCCGTAAGAGAAGTACTAATTCACACCGAACCGGAAGGATTCAATGAAAGCAAGCTCCCTAAGTAAGGTTGAAATAAGCGAAAAGAATCTGTCCAACAACGTATCGATATTCAGGAATCTGCTCGGTGAAAAAACCGAGTTTGCCCCCGTCATTAAATCGAACGCTTACGGCCACGGCTTCAAAGAAGTGATGGAAATCTGCGTAAGGCGAAATGTCAAAACTTTCTGCGTGTCTTTTTTAGAGGAAGCGATTCTCGCCCGAAAAATTTCCCCGGAATCCCGAATAATCTGTCTAGGTTACGTAGCGCTAAAAGATATTCCTGAAGCCGTCGAAAATGATATCGAAATGACCGTCTTCAATTCAGAGACCATTAGAGCCGTTTCACGCGCGGCCGTGAGGCTGGGCAAGCAATCGAAAATTCATCTTAAACTTGAAACCGGAACGAACAGGCAGGGCTTTACGGATGAAAAAGCCCTCAAAGCCGCAAGTCTATCAGTTTCCCTCGGCGGAATGGAAGTGAAAGGTCTTTCGACGCATTTTGCCAACATCGAAGACACGACAGAACACGAGTTTGCCATAAGCCAGATCAAAGTTTTCGGGGAATTGACGAGAAAAATCAGGAAAATAATCAGGGGCCGGGTTCAGCTTCACACGGCTTGTTCTGCCGCCGCTATTCTTTTCCCGAAAACATACAACGATCTTGCCAGAATCGGCATTTCTCTATACGGTATATGGCCTTCAAAAGAAACCTTGCTGTCGGCGAAAATGTCGGGAAAATCACTCGATCTCAAGCCGGTAATGCGCTGGAAAACCCTTATTTCGCAGATAAAGACGGTTCCTGCGGGCAGTTTTGTCGGATACGGATGCACATACAAGACCGCCTCGAGAACAAAACTCGCTTATCTGCCTGTTGGATACTACGATGGATATGACAGATCACTTTCCAACATCGGCTGGGTTCTCGTCAGGGGAAAAAGAGCCCCTGTTAGGGGCAGAGTCTGCATGAACGTCGTCATTATCGACGTCACCGGCATAGAAGGGGTGAAACTTGAGGACGAAGCAGTTCTCCTCGGCAGACAGGGTTCTGAAATCATATCCGCAGAAACCATCGCGTCTTTATGCGGAACGATAAACTACGAAATTTTAACGAGAATCAACCCGCTCATCAAAAGGCAGGTAGTGTGAAAGGTGTTTTTGTTTTATCCCCCGAAAGGTCTACGAGACTGATTTCAAAAGCCGTTCTCGCTTTGACTGAAACCAAAAGAGCTCTTGAAGAGGGCTTCCTGGTTATCGGAAACGGAACAACCAATTCCTTTATTGCCTCAAGAATCACCGGGGAATCCTACGACCCGGTGAATTATTCGGCCGGCATCATAGAGAACCACACGCTCTCTGTAACTCCCGTGGAAAAAAGATTGAAACCACTGATTTTATTCAAAGGTGAAAAATCAGACAGAAATTACCTCGACGTGCTTCCCGAGATGACATCGAGAGACGTTTTTCTGAAAGGCGCCAACGCGATAGACAGCAAAGGGAATGCCGGAATTCTCGTCGGGGGAGATCTCGGAGGCACAATAGGAAGAATTTACGGGCAGGTAATAGCAAGATCAGTCAATCTGATAATGCCTGTCAGTTCTAGAAAACTCATCCCGTCTGTCGACCGGGCTTGCGAAGCCCTGAACGGCGGAGAAATAGACATGTGCGAAGGAATAAAAGCGCGTCTTTTTCCTGTAAGGGGCGCAAAAATAATAACAGAAACGGATGCCATTAAAATTTTGTACAACCTTCATTGTGAAATAATTGCCTCCGGCGGACACGGTGATTCCTGTTCGGACATAGTCATCCTCGCTGAAGGGGCAAAGGAACATCTAACTGCGTTTGAATCTGAACGGAGGTGAATTCGATGAGTGCATTGCTCGTTACTTATGCGCTGATAGCTTTTGAAAAACCTGTTGATAACCTGTTCTGGATAGCTCCCGTAGGAGCCGTGACGGCTCTTATTTTCGCTTTCGTTTTCTACAAAAGGATAATGAAGACAGATCCCGGCAATCAAACTATGCGCGACATCGCCAATCATGTCAGAGTCGGAGCCCTAGCGTATATGAGACAGCAATATAAAATAGTGGCCGTTTTTTTCTTCTTTGCGTTCATTTTTTTCATGTTTCTGGCGTTCGTACTGAAAGTCCAGTCACTCTGGGTTCCCTTCGCTTTTCTTTCGGGAGGATTTTTTTCGGGATTGGCGGGTTTTATCGGAATGAACACAGCCACTCTCGCGAGTTCGAGAACCGCAAACAAAGCCAGAGAAAACCTGGACGGCGCCCTAAAAGTGGCTTTCCGCTCAGGCGCGGTAATGGGTCTTACTGTTGTCGGACTTGGACTGCTCGATATATCATTATGGTTTATAGTTCTCAGGCTGTTAGTCGGTATAACTGACCTCAATGAGATAACAGTAACAATGCTCAGCTTCGGAATAGGAGCCTCTTCTCAAGCGCTTTTCGCGAGAGTAGGCGGTGGAATATTCACAAAAGCCGCAGACGTCGGAGCAGATCTCGTCGGGAAAATCGAACAGAACATACCGGAAGACGATCCGAGGAATCCTGCGGTCATCGCAGACAATGTCGGAGACAACGTCGGAGACGTAGCGGGGATGGGAGCCGACCTGTACGAAAGTTACTGCGGAAGCATTCTGGCGACCGCAGCATTGGGAGCGGCGGCTGGAGCGAGCCTCGGTCACGGACAGTTCCTTCTCGTCATCGCTCCGATGATAATTGCCGGGATAGGAGCTTTTCTTTCAGTCATAGGTATCTACGCCGTCAAAACAAAAGAAGGCGCCACCCAGAAACAGCTGCTCAATTCGCTTGGCCTCGGAGTAAACACAAGTTCGGTTTTGATTGCGTTGTTTTCCCTAATTGTCTGTTACTTTGTCCTCAAACCTGTCCTGACGACTGATTTCACCTCAGGATTCCTCGGAAATATAATAGGCAAATGGCCGGGCGTATGGGGCTCCATGATTTCAGGCCTTCTCACAGGAATAATAATCGGCAAATCTACAGAATATTTCACCTCTTCGGATTACAAACCGACTCAGAACATAGCAAGACAAGCGACCACCGGATCCGCAACACTTATAATCGAAGGGATAGGGACCGGGATGCTTTCCACTTTCGTCCCGGTAATCTCCGTTTCCGCTGCGACGCTTTTTTCGTACTGGCTTTCGGGAGGTTTCCAATCAGCAGCTTTCGGTCTCTACGGTATTGGATTTGCAGCTGTTGGAATGCTTTCAACCCTCGGAATAACCCTCGCCACGGATGCTTACGGACCGATAGCCGACAACGCAGGAGGAAACGCTCAAATGAGCGGTCTCCCGCCGGAGGTAAGAAACAGGACAAACATTCTCGACGCCCTCGGAAACACGACAGCCGCGACCGGAAAAGGCTTTGCCATAGGCTCTGCGGCTTTGACTGCATTGGCGCTCATAGCCGCATACGTCGAAGAAATCAGGGTTTCACTGCTCAGAGCCGGTCACACCATCCTGGAGATGGGGCAGGGATCAGTTCAGACGGTCTCGGCAACGTTTTGTGATTTCATGAATTACTTCGGTGTCAATCTCATGAACCCGATAGTGCTGGTCGGAGCCTTTCTTGGCGCTATGCTTCCATTCGTTTTCTCAGCCCTGACTATGAAGGCTGTAGGAAGAGCCGCGCAGTCCATGGTCAAGGAGGTCAGAAAGCAGTTCAGCGAGAAAAAAGGCATACTCGAAGGCACTGAAAACCCGGACTACGCTTCCTGTGTCCAAATCTCCACAAAAGGCGCCCAGAGGGAAATGATTTTTCCTTCGCTTCTCGCCATAATAACTCCCATCGCGACAGGCCTCGTTCTCGGTGTCGCCGGAGTCATAGGTCTTCTGGTCGGCAGTCTTATTACCGGATTCACACTCGCTATCTTTATGGCGAATTCCGGAGGCGCCTGGGACAACGCCAAAAAATATATCGAAGAAGGAAATCTAGGCGGCAAGGGTTCTGACGCTCACAAAGCCGCTGTCGTCGGTGACACGGTCGGAGACCCTTTCAAAGACACAGCGGGACCGAGCCTGAACATTCTCATAAAACTGATGAGCATGGTCAGTGTAGTCGTCGCAGGTTTTATTATTGCGTATCATCTGATGTGAAAGGAAATTGCCGCCCCTGGCAACATCGGCACCGCAAATACTGACCGATCACAACAGGTCTTTCATTCTACAGTCAGTTTTTCTCCGTATACTGACGAGGGTTTCCATTCTCCGTACAAAGAGATTTTCCCCCTCATAGTATCTCCTGTTGTAATTTCAAAAAACACAATTCCCCAGGTATCAAGAATGGAGTCAAAATAACAGATGCATAAATATTTCTCTGCAGAAATACCGACGCCTGTAACGACAGAATTTTCGCTTTCCAGCAGGACGTCGAACGTGTTTTTCCCAGTCGGTTCGATTAGCATCAGAGTTTCTACAGAATCTTCGTTCGAAGGTATTGTCAGTTTATAAACCGCGCTTTCGATTTCGTTGTCGCTTTCAAAATATTTCTGATCTTCATCGGGAAATCCCGATTTCGAAAGCCTTTCCGAATAAATGATCGAATTTCCGGACGTCCAGATTCCGTCGACTGATTTTCTGCCGATCAGATAAATTCCAGCCGCGAAACTGCTGTCGCCCCTGACAGCCAGAAACAAGAGTTCCCCTTCTTTCAATCCCATCCCGGCGATGCCTTCTCCCTGGCTGACCTTGAAAACATCCTTTTCCATCTCTGCTAAAAATGTCTCGATCTCGTAATCCTCGCCATAAGCCATGTAAGAACCGGCCAAATTTCCCGGCTCTCTTAGATCCTCGTCCGATCCGCGGAAAGTGCATGAGAACGAAACGCAAAGACAAAATAATAATACAGCCTGCGAAACCTTCATTTCTTCTCCTCAGTTCATGAGTGAATTAATTTATATAATGCCGTGTTGATTGAATAACGCATACATGATAACATTGCTTTCTGCGGTTGATAAATGAAAATTCTTCATTAATGACCGGTATATTTTTCGAACATCATGTAAACTTCAGGAGGTCGGATTGATTATTTTGAGATTGTTGCATTTAGCGCAGAGCTGTTCTCAGGAAACCGCTTCATCAGGTCAGAATCAAAGCTCAAATCCTCTCGGCACTTTGATTTCTTTCCTTCCTTTCATTCTTATTTTCGTCATTTTCTATTTCCTCCTCATTTATCCGGAAAGCAAAAAAAGAAAACAGCATCAGAAATTGCTCGAAAATCTTCAAAAGGACGACAAAGTCCTCACAACCGGAGGATTTTACGGGATAGTCAAGACCATCAAGGGGAACATCGTCGTGCTTAAAATCGCCGAAAAAACCGACGTCGACGTTGAAAGAGGCTCCATAGTGAAAATATTAAATCAAACGGAGGAAGAGAAGACCTCTTGAAAACGATGCTTTTCGGATCGGACGAATTCAGCTGCGCATTCGCGCGAAAATCGAAAAATGTAGTTGATTCGGTTTTTACAATTGGAAGACGAAAAGCCGGACGAGGGCTATCCACAAACTCATCTCAACTCGCCGAATGGGCGCGGAAGGAAGGCCTCCCCTGTTTGGAATGCGACAATCTCGAAAGTCAGGAAGCCTTGGAATTCGCCGGAAATGAATACCCCGATGTATTTCTCGTCGCTTCTTTCGGTAAAAAGATACCTGCTGCGATAGCTGAAATACCGAAATTCGGCGGCATCAATGTTCACCCGTCACTTCTGCCCAAATACAGAGGAATGGCGCCAGTTGCGAGAGCGATTATGAACGGAGAAACCGAGACAGGTGTTACTCTGCACAAGCTCAGCGGCAAGATTGATTCCGGAGACATAATTCTTCAGCGAAAAACGCCGTTAGAAGACACAGACGATGATCTCACGCTTAAGTTACGTCTCGCTGTTTTAGCCTCCTTTATGGTTAAAGAAGTTTTCGGTAACCTTGAATTCTATCTTGAAAATGCGAAACCACAGGATGAAGATCAAGCCTCATGGGCAAAAGCAGTGACGGAAGACGACCGTAAAGTGCATTGGGAAATGACAGCTAAAAGCATAGTAGACAAATGCAGGGCTCTTCACCCCAAGCCCACTGCCTGTTTTTTTTTCAGGGACAAATGCATACAGCTCCTCGAAACCGATCTGGCGAACGAAAGAGACTGTCTCTCCGAAAACGCGCCTGTTTCGTCTGTTATCAGCGTAAAACCTCTCGTAATCAAAACAATAGCCGGATCACTGGTTATAAAGAGAGTGAAACCTCCGTCTAAAAAAGAAATGACGGGAACGGATTTTGTCAACGGCTCAAGAATCAGGAAAGGGGAAATTTTAAAATAATATGTGCGGCGTAGTAGGACTGATGGCAAAAGACGACTGCATAACGCGGATCATTGACGCTTTGTTAGCAATTCAGCACAGAGGCCAGGATGCGGCCGGAGCGGTAACATATGACGGGAAAATATTCCACATCAAAAAAGGCAACGCTCTTGTCAGAGACGTTTTCAAGGAAAAAAACATAAAGAGACTGACAGGTAATATCGGATTGGGTCACGTCCGTTATCCTACAATAGGATCCGGATCGAATGAAGATGCCCAGCCTCTTTATATCAATTCCCCTTACGGTATTGTCATGGTTCACAACGGCAACGTAGCCAACTATAAAGATTTGAAGGAAAACCTGAAATCTTCCAGGATACACGTAAACACATCGTCCGACGTTGAGATAATACTCAACGTGTTTGCCGAATCGCTGAAAAAGCACCCGAAATTCAGCAGTCAGGCTGTTTTTGATTCTGCGAAAGAGGTCATGGAAAAAGTAAAGGGCGGATATTCCGTTGTAGGTTATATAGCCAACATGGGCATGTTCGCATTCAAAGATCCGCATGGCATTAAACCTCTGTTTTTTGCAAAAAAAGGCGGAGACGTTCTGTTTTCTTCGGAAACAGTCGTCTCAGACGTTCTGGAGTTCGACTTCATAGACGAGGTAAAACCGGGAGAAATAATATGGGTGGCAGAGATGACAAGGGAAATAGCCAGAAAAACGCTTTTACATAAAGAATACAGGCCATGCATTTTCGAATGGGTTTATTTCGCTCGTCCTGATTCTGTAATTGAAGGCGTTTCGGTTTACGAAGCGAGGTACAGAATCGGTGCAGAACTGGCATCACAGATGCTGACCGAAAATGTCACAGCAGACGCGGTAATACCGGTTCCCGACACCGCCAGGACTGCAGCACTCGCCATTGCTGAAAATATGCAAATACCTTTCAAGGAAGGATTGATAAAAAACAGATACATCTGGCGCACTTTCATAATGCCCGATTCAGTCAAGAGAGATTATTCGCTCAGGCACAAGCTCAATCCGATAAAATCCGAGATCAAAGGCAAAAGGATAATTCTGGTAGATGACAGCATTGTCCGCGGCGTGACTTCAAGAAAAATTATATCCCTCGTCAGGGAGGCTCAGGCCGCCGAAATAATCTTCGCTTCAACTTCCCCGCCCATAAGATATCCGTGCATTTACGGAATAGACATGCAGACAAAAGGAGAACTGATTGCAAACGAAAAATCGGTGGAAGAAGTCTGTAAATTCATTGGCGCTGATAAATTATTTTACCTTTCAGTAGACGGCCTGAGAAGAGGGATTTCCGAGATCAATCCTGAAATCATCTCGTCTGAAAATTTTTGCGACGCGTGCTTTTCAAAATCATACCCCGGCGGTATAACGGAAAACGAACTAATAATTGTTGAGCAGGAAAGGATGAAAGACAAAATTTTTTCAGGCGATCAGTCCGCCAATTCTCTTTTCGACAAATAACAGCAAATCTTCCAAACTCAGCTCCGAATTTACGCTTTTTGACGCCTCGACGACACATTCGATTTCTGCGTCCAGAAAATTCACGATGTCCTCTTTCGAGTGTCCGGGTGCGTCTCCACTTCCCGGAAGGTAATGCCGGTCTCTTAGTCCGTCGTTGTCGTTCAAATGAACTGATTTGACGCAGGAAAGAAAATTCTTTGACAGAGAATTAAAGTCCACCCCTGAAATCCTGAGATGACCTAAATCGAGACATATTCCGCTTCCCTGTTTCATTATATCCAGATAGGATAGAATCTCTCCAGGTTCACTGGCCAGTCTGGGAGGCA
Organism: candidate division WOR-3 bacterium; assembly: GCA_016934535.1. NCBI lineage: Bacteria > Pseudomonadati > Caldifarciminota > Caldifarciminota bacterium. Next base: position 2,948 of record JAFGSQ010000015.1, on the reverse strand, counting down.
TCAGATTCTCAATGAGAGGGCACGCTCCCCATCTCGACGAAAATTCCGAAAGCTCTTCAAGCGATTTATTCAGCGCTTCGGTTTTTGAATTTCTGTCAAAAGAGTTTAAAGTGTCTGCGTGGACGACAACAAAAGATGCACCGAGCCTGTTCGCGATTAAAACTGTTTTTTCAATTTCTCTCAGCGATTTGACTCTTTCGTATTCGTCGGGAGAACTTATCAAAGCGGACATGGGTGAGTGAAGCGAAACAACATCTATGCTTTTTTTACGGCAGAAATTTTCAACTTTATTAATAATCCCGATGTCGTCGTAGTCCCAATGAGTCAATTCAACTCTTATTTCAATTTTTCGGAAACCAGTCATGGAAACTGCTTCGAGAAAAGCGAACAGATCTCCCGGCATTGAAATCATGCTAGACAAGGCGATGTCAGATATTTCGGGTTTTCTCAAAACACTCTTTCGCTCTGTATGAACTTCTTACCAAAGGGCCTGACACAACTACATTTATCCCCATTTTTACGGCCAATTGTTCCATTAAAACGAATTCATCAGGGTCAAGATAACGGCTGACGGGAATATTTTTATAGGAAGGTCTCATGTATTGACCTACTGTTAAAATATCTATTTTCGAAGAAGCAAGTTCTTCAAAAACTGCTTTTATCTCTTCCAATGTCTCGCCAAGACCGACTATGAGACCGGTTTTTGTTATAAAACCGGAATTTTTTGCATCCCTGAGAATTTTAAGGGAACGTTTATAGTCTGCAAGCGGTCTAATCTTTTCGTAGAGGGAAGGGACCGTCTCTATATTATGGTTTATTACGTCCGGAGAAACCGAATAAATATTGTCTAAACATTCACCGGATCCCATGAAATCCGGTATCAATACTTCAACTTTGCAGTTTTCTACCGTCTTTCTCAGTTCTGAGACTGTTTGTGCGAACAAACACGACCCTCCGTCTGGCAAATCGTCTCTCGTAACCGAAGTCACGACCGAATAATCGATAGCGAGAGCATTTGCCGCCTGAGCCACTCGATACGGTTCAGAATTATCCGGTTCTTCCCCTGCGCCTTTGTCCACCCCACAGAAAGCACATTTTCTCGTGCATGTTCTTCCCAATATCATAAAAGTTGCTGTTTTTTGTGAATAGCATTCGTGCCTGTTTGGACATTTCGCTTCCCTGCAAACTGTGTTCAATTTTTTTTCCCCGATTATCCGTGATGTCATCATGGCTGGTTCAGAAAGAAGGCCTTTTTTCCTGAGCCAAAGTGGCAGTCTTTCGCTCATTTAGAACAATGTGATTTTATGAGTTGTCTGGAATATTTCGCCGCCTGACGTAAAAACTCCGGTGGCGAAATAAAGACCTTTTGGAAGAGGAGAACCGGACCTGTCCCTGGCGTTCCAGAAATAGATGTGTTGTCCCGGTTCTATTCGTCCTTCAAAGACAGTAGTAACTTCTCTTCCCGTGACATCTGCTATGAAAAGTTTGATGGTTCCGGAACTGCGAGCCTCCAGTAGAAAAGATGCTCCCGATGCCCCGACAGGATTCGGATAAACGTTTTTTATCTCAACCGGCATTGAATCCAAAATCGTAACTAACTGATGATTCCCGGATGAAAGATACGCCAGGATATTGTCGACTATCGAAGGATACAAGTCGGTACAAGTATGATATTGAGGAAAAACGATGTAATAATTACCGGATTTTACGACTATTGGAACATCAGTTGCGCACAGCAAAGTTTCATTAGCTTCGCATGTAAGCACCAAACTGGCGGAAAAGTATTCTTTCAAATCTAACACACCGCACAAATTGCCGCTGACGCCGAGGTTTTCGGTCAAATCAGACGATAAAAAAGGGAATTCCCTGAACGAATTGAGATCTTCCGATACGAACGCTTTCAAAGTCGTAGATCCAAGAAGGATAACCGGGCGCATTTCGGCAAAATCGCTTATTCTGGAAGACAATTCGTTCGTCATGACGGCATTTTCACCGGCTTTCACGAAAAGAATCGCTGCGGGTTCGCAAAGTTTCTTCCATACATCTTCTGTGGCAAAGGAAAAAGGAAGAATGACGGCGTTTCCCAAGGTGTTTTCACTCTGCCGGCAACCGAGTTCGGAGGATTCATTTATCAGCAGAGAAAGCTCCATAGAATTCCCCATCCCGGACTGCTGATCGCCTATGTCGGTCAGCAGGACATAATCGTATTTGTGTCCGTTTGACACAAAAAAGAAGGAGACCGGATTTTTTAGATTCGTTGTGGATGAGTAAGCATTTAAAATAATTTCGACGGAATAAAGACCGGGTTCAATGTTCTCAAACCTTGCAAAAAGCGCGTTAGTGTCAAAATATGATGCAAGAACGGAAGTGTCCCAGAGGTCCGGAAACCTCCTGATTCGCACTATCCTTTGAAATTTATGCTCAATGAAAGATTGATGATAAAGCTTTATCAAAACTGTTTTCGGCGCGGTTTCTGTTTTTATGCTGTCAACCGGAAATACTACCGGAACTTTGAAAATCAAAGTGTCTTGTTTCCTGTTCCCGAAAGCTATTATTCTTATCCTGACAGAAGTGTCCGGAACCAATTCAGACAGCACCGAAAATTCCAAATTTCCTCTTTGTCTTAACCTGTCAAATCTGAAATTGTGCGTCGTATACCCTTGCCCGGGAAGAGGAAGGACACTGTCACAGGGAAAGTTCGGGTCGTGAATTGAGAACAGCAGCAATACTTTTTCACCGGGAGACGCGGATCCGTCGGAATTTGCCATGACAGACTCATCGAGTATTCCGAATTCGACCCCGGGTACGGAGCCTCTAACAGGGTTCAGTGCCGACAAAACCAAAAGGAGAAACATAAATACAAAGCCGATGGGCGGATTCGAACCGCCTACCCGCGCATTACGAATGCGCTGCTCTACCAGCTGAGCTACACCGGCTTTCATAATTTT